>NZ_BAAAHH010000009.1:0-216965 GCF_039525175.1 Actinocorallia libanotica | reverse complement strand
CCTTTCCGCTCGACTTGCATGTGTTAAGCACGCCGCCAGCGTTCGTCCTGAGCCAGGATCAAACTCTCCATTAAGGTCCAACGACCCCCGGGAAACCCGGAAGCCAAACCCATGGTGTTCAAAACCCGGCAAGAACAAGGTCTGGCGAGACCTTGTCGTTTGCCTCAAAGAAATCCTCTGACGAGGATGACCAGGAACAAGTCCTGGCCTTTTATTTGGCACTGACTTTTAGCACGCTGTTGAGTTCTCAAGAAACGGACTCGCTCTTTCGCTCTGGCCTTTCGACCTTCGCTCCGGGGCGATGTCTTTAACTTATCAGGTCTTTCTTCCCTGTCAAACCCGGCTTTTCGGCCGAATTCCCCTTGGAGTGGGACCCTGCAGTTCGTTCTGCGCCTTTCGGCGTTTCCCTCGCTGCGATGTCTCTAATTTAGCAGGCCCTTCTGGAGTGTCAAATCAGCGGGATTCCCCGCTTCATTTCCCTCTCCCGGCCCATTCCCACGCACAGCGGTAATGCCGAACTTCGAGGAGTCCGCGCTTTCCTGCTGGAGTGGGGTCCCACCGGGGCCGGCCGCCCTACGGCGTCCTGCATCCCCTCAACGGGGCCGACCTGAACCAGGGTAGCCCCGCGGACGAGAGTCCGCACGGGGTTTTCCGTAGTTCGGCTCACCGAGCTTACGTACGCCCAGGGGTGAGGTCAAACCACAGGCCCCGGAGGTGGCGGACGCCACAACGCGTCCAGTAGCTTCTACCGTCCCGTCGACGTTCCAGGAGGCACAGTGGCGACGCCGACCATCGCGGGTGCCCTCAACGAGCACAACGCCAGCCGGTTCGTGGTCGCCGGGGCGCTGGCGCCCGCGCTCCACGACATCCGGGCCTCCCGCCTGCGGGCGCGGCCGGGCCTGGTGGAGGTGCACGCGGATCCGGTGCGGTTCCGCGCGGCCGCCGATCCCCGCGCCCGCGGCCTTCATCTGAGTTGCGGCGCCGCCCTCTTCAATCTGCGGTTGTCCTCGGTGCAGGTGGGCTACGAGCCCGTCGTGCGGCTGCTTCCCGATCGCGGCCATCCGACGCTGCTGGCGTCGGTGCGGCTGGCGGGGCCCCGGCGTTCCCGGCCGGAGGAGCGGCTCCTGTACGCGACGAGCCTGCGGCCTCTTCCCGGCAGGCAGCCCTACGGAGACCAGCGTCCGCCGCTTCCGGTGCTGCAGGAGCTCGTGGAGGCGGCGCGGCTGGAGGGCGCGATCCTGCACCTGCCGCCGCCCGGCGGAGGCCCGCAGACGGCGGTGCTCGCCACTGCGGGGGACGGTCCGGCCGCGTGGCTGCGCGCCGGCCAGGCGCTGCAGAGCCTGCTGCTGCACGGGGCGGTCCGCGCGGTCTCGGTGTCCTTCCTCTACGACGTGCGGCGGGTGCCGCGCGCGCTGGAGGGCCTCAACCCGGGCGAGGTCCCGCAGATCGCGGTGGAGCTGGCGCGCACCGGCCTGTGACGCCCGGCGACTGCGGCGTTCAGCGTTCGGGGAGGTAGACGGCCACCCGCACCTGGGCGGTGGCGTCGATCCTCGGCCCCAGTGCCGCGACGCGCTCGCGCAGCTCCTCTTCGGGCACGTGGTGGGCGCTGGGCGTCATCCCGACGAGGGTCGCCGCCTCCTCGGCGGTGAGCCGCAGGGGCATGGTCACCAGGTCGGCGGATTCCAGGCGGAAGGTGCCCGCGAACGTCTCGGCGAGCCGCTCCGCCTTGCGTCCGTCGACGGACAGCATTCCCAGCGGGCGTACGAGCTCGGCGAGGTGGGCCTCGGTGGGCGTCGCCACCAGCAGGCGCCCGCCGGGGCGCAGGACGCGGCGGAACTCCGGGGCGTTGCGGGGGGCGAAGACGTCGTAGACGGTGTCGACCGCCGCGTCGCGCACCGGGAGGCCGCGCCAGAGGTCGGCCACGACCGCGCCGATCCGGGGGTGGGCGCGGGCCGCGCGGCGCATGGCGTACTTCGACAGGTCCAGGGCCAGTCCCCGGTCGGCCGCGCCGCCGCCGAGGGCCGCGGCGAGGTGGTGGCCGGTGCCCGCGCCGGCGTCCAGCACGGTGCCGAAGGCCAGGCCCGCCAGCGCGGCCGCCAGCGGCGCGTAGTGGCCTGCGTCGAGGAAGGCCGCGCGGGCGGCGACCATCGCCGCGGTGTCGGCGGTGCCGGTGGCGGCGGCGCCCGCCTGCAGGGCGGCGTACCCCTGGCGGGCGACGTCGAAGGAGTGTCCGGCCGGGCAGCGCAGCGCGCGCTCCTGGAGGGTGAGATCGCCCCGGCACAGGGGGCAGGCCAGGAGGTCCGCGACGTCGCTCAGCACCCGTCCAGGGTAGGGCGTGCTCAGTCCTGGCCGAGCTTGCTCCTGATGTCGTCCATGTCCAGCGCGCGCACCTGTTCGATGATGCTCTCCAGCCCCTGCTCGGGCAGGGCGCCCGGCTCGGCGTAGACGATGACGCCGTCGCGGACCGCCATGATCGTGGGGATGGAGCGCACGTCGAAGCGGGCGGACAGGCCCGGCTGGTCCTCGGTGTCGACCTTGGCGAAGGTGACGTCGGGGTGGCGCTCGGAGACCTTCTCGTACACCGGTCCGAAGCGCATGCACGGGCCGCACCAGGAGGCCCAGAAGTCGATCAGCACGATGCCTTCGCCCTGTGCCACCTCGTCGAAGGTGTCCTCGGTCAGCTGGACCGTCGCCATGCCTGGGTTCTCCCGTTCTACCGCGTATTGGAAGCCTGTGAAGTGGGCACCCCGTAGAGCAAACGGAGCGGCTACGGCTATTCCCCGGCGGAACCGGGAATCACAGAGCCGTAATTAACGTTGGCAGTGTAGGGAACCCTCGACCGGAGAAGGGGCAGGATGGCTGCAACTCGTGGCGCGATCGCGGACCACCCCGACAAGGACCTCGTCGGCGCCTACCTCGACAGGATCGGGCGCAGGCCGCTCCTCGACGCCGTCGAGGAGGTCGAACTGGCCAAGGCGATCGAGGCCGGCCTGTACGCCCGGCGGCTGCTGGAGACCGGCGGGCTGCCCGACGGCGTGGCGCCGGAGGAGCTGCGGGAGATCGCCGAGCAGGGCCTGGACGCCAGGCAGCGGTTCGTCGAGGCCAACCTGCGGCTGGTGGTGTCGATCGCGCGGAAGTACCCCACCGAGTCGCTGCCGCTGATCGACCTGATCCAGGAGGGCAACCTCGGCCTGATGCGGGCGGTGGAGAAGTTCGACTACCGGCGCGGCTACAAGTTCTCCACCTACGCCACCTGGTGGATCAGGCAGGCGATCGGCCGCGGCCTCAGCCACACCGCGCGGGCCATCCGGCTGCCGGTGCACGTGGAGGAGGAGCTGTCGCGGCTGCGCCGCGCCGAGCGCACGCTCGGCCGGGAGCTGGGCCGCGACCCGCTGCGCGAGGAGCTGGCGGCCCTGCTGGACACCACGCCCGAACACGTGGACGAACTGCTGGGCTGGCGGCGCGACCCGGCCAGCCTCGACGCCAGCGTGGACGACGAGGGCGAGACCCCGATGGGCACCCTGCTGCAGGACCCGGAGGCGATCTCGCCGGAGACCGAGGTGGTCGCCGCCGACGACCTGGTGGGCCTGGCCCGCATGCTGGAGCGGCTGCCGTCCCGGGAGCAGGCGATCCTGCGCGCCCGGTTCGGCATGGAGAGCGGCGAGCCGCAGTCCTACGCCCAGATCGGCGCCCGCTACGGCCTCTCGCACAACCGGGTCCGCCAGATCACCGACCGCTCGCTGCGGCGGCTGCGCCAGCTGGTGCTGGAGTCCGACGCCGAGAGCGGGATCACAGTGCAGGCCGCCCCGGTCCGCGCCCGCAAGACCGCCGCCCGCAACGACCCCGCCACCCCCGCCGCCGCATGATCGACACCTGTCCCCCGGGTGAGACGGCCCTGTCGGCCGAGGTCAGACCTCGGTCACCGGGGAAAGATCTCCGCGGGTGGACGGTGCCGTCATCCCGTCCCCTGTTCTACTCTGATATGTCGTGAGCACCCAGAGCAGCACCTCGTTCGATCTCGACGCCTGGCGCGGGCTGACCGCCCTGCAGCAGCCGGAGTGGGCCGATCCCGCCGAGCTCGAGACCGTCACCACGGAACTGGCCCAGCAGCCGCCGCTGGTCTTCGCCGGCGAGTGCGACCAGCTGAAGGACCGGCTGGCCGCGGTCGCCCGCGGCGAGGCCATCGTGCTGCAGGGCGGCGACTGCGCCGAGACCTTCGAGGGGTCGAACGCCGACGCCGTCCGCAACAAGATCAAGACCCTGCTGCAGATGGCCGTGGTGCTGACCTACGCGGGCAGCGTCCCGGTGGTCAAGATCGGCCGGATGGCCGGCCAGTTCGCCAAGCCGCGCTCCAAGCCGACCGAGACCCGCGACGGGGTGACGCTCCCGGCCTACCGCGGCGACATGGTCAACCGCCTCGAGTTCACGCCCGAGGCCCGGCGCAACGACCCGCAGCGCCTGCTGCGCGCCTACTACTCGGCGGCCACCACGCTGAACCTCACCCGCGCCTTCACCAAGGGCGGGTACGCCGACCTGCGCCAGGTGCACGCCTGGAACCAGGACTTCGTGGCGGGCAGCCCGGCGGGCCAGCGCTACGAGCTGCTCGCGGGCGAGATCGACCGGGCGCTGACGTTCATGCGCGCCTGCGGGGCCGACCCCGAGGAGTTCGCCGAGGTCGACTTCTACTCCAGCCACGAGGCGCTGATCCTGGACTACGAGCGCGCGCTGACCCGGATCGACGCCCGCACCGGCCTGCCCTACGACGTCTCGGCGCACTTCCTGTGGATCGGCGAGCGCACCCGGCAGCTCGACGGGGCGCACGTGGAGTTCCTGCGCCGCATCCGCAACCCGATCGGCGTCAAGCTCGGCCCGACGACCACGGCGGACGACGCGCTGGCGCTGGTGGACAGGCTCAACCCCGAGGGCGAGCCGGGCCGGCTCACCTTCATCACCCGGATGGGCGCGGGCAAGGTGCGCGACGCGCTGCCGCCGCTGGTGGAGAAGGTCAACGGCTCGGGCGCGCCGGTGGTGTGGCTGTGCGACCCGATGCACGGCAACACCTTCGAGGCCGAGTCCGGGCACAAGACCCGCCGCCTGGACGACGTGGTCGACGAGGTCGCCGGCTTCTTCGAGGTGCACCGCGCGCTGGGCACCCACCCGGGCGGCGTGCACCTGGAGTTCACCGGCGACGACGTGACCGAGTGCATCGGCGGCGGCCACGAGATCGCCGAGAGCGACCTGCACGAGCGCTACGAGACCGCCTGCGACCCGCGTCTGAACCGCCAGCAGTCCCTGGACCTGGCGTTCCTCGTCGCGGAGATGTACCGGCGCTGACACCGGGCACCGGGGCACCGGGGGACGACGAGGAGAGGGGCACACCCGTAGGCGTGCCCCTCTCGCCGTCTCACGGAGCGTCCGGCAGGCCGGACGAGCCCCTCGGGGCCCGAAGCCCGGGCGAGAGCCTGCGGGGCACTGAAGACCGGCCCCCTTCGGGGGCTGGGCGTCCGGGGTGTCGGGCGGATCAGCCGGCGATGGCGGCGCGGGGGGCGACGTCGATCTCGGCCCAGACCAGCTTGCCGCCGTCCGGAGCGGGTTCTGCGCCCCAGGAGCGGGCGTAGCAGTCGACCAGGAACATGCCGCGGCCGCCGTCGGACAGGGGTTGGAGGTCGCGCAGGACCGGCAGCCGGTGGTCGCGGTCGCGCACCTCGACCCGGACGTGCCCCTCGCCGCGCACCAGCCGCAGCTCGAAGGGGGTGGCGGCGTGGGTGACGGCGTTGGCGACGAGCTCGGCGACGATGGCGGTCACCGGCTCCTCCCCCGCGCTCATGTTCCAGGCCCGCATGGTGCGGGCCACCAGTCTGCGGGACTGCTCCACGGCCTCGGTCAGGGGGGCGGCGCGCAAGGTGGTCTCGTCGTACATCACAGCTCGCGTATCAGGTATTTGTCCAGGCCGGTGGTGCGCAGGACGTTCTCCACCCGACCCTGGGCGCCCGTCACGACCAGGGCGGCGTCGGTCACCCGGGCGTGCTTGTAGGCGCGTACCAGCACGTTCAGCCCCGAGGAGTCGCAGAAGTCCACCGCGGCCAGGTCGACGACGATCTGGCGATCGCCCTCGTCGAGCAGGCCGATCAGGTGGGACTGCAGACTCTCGGAGGAGTGCAGGTCGATGGAGCCGCGAGCGGTCACCAGCGTCCGGTCTTCGTCTCTTCTCGTGTCCAGGGCCAGCCTCACCCGACCAACATAACCCGGGCGTCAATCCAGTGCGCGCAGCACTACCACCGCCATGTCGTCATGGCCGGGAACGGTGGAGAAGTCGCGGACGGCCTGGTCGACCGCGGCGGCCACCGCGCCGGCGCTGAGCCCGGCGCAGGAGGCGAGCAGTTCCTCCAGGCCGTTGCCGTCGCCGAGCAGGACGTCCCCGTCGCGGCGCTCGGTGACGCCGTCGGTGCAGGAGAAGAGCACATCGCCCGGCTCCAGCTTGGTGGTGTCGACGGTGAACTCGATCCCGTCCACCACGCCGAGCAGGGGCTGCGGGGTGGCGCACTCGGTGACCCTGCCGTCGGGCGCGAGGATCAGCGGCGGCGGGTGGCCGGCGCACACCAGGGACAGCTCGCCCTGGTCGGACAGCTCGCCGTGCACGAGCGTGAGCAGGCGGCCGCGGTCGCCCTCGGCCAGGATCAGGCGGTTCAGGCGCTCCACGACGTCGGGCAGCGGCATGCCCTCGGCGCCCAGGATCCGCAGCGCGTGGCGGGCCAGGCCGGTGACCGCGGCCGCCTCGGGGCCGGTGCCGCAGACGTCGCCGATGGCGAACCGCCAGCGGGTGCGTCCGTCCTCACCCGGCGGGCAGGTGAACACATCGTAGAAGTCACCCCCCACCTCGGCGCCCTCGCCGGCGGGGTTGTAGGTCACCGCCAGATCGAAACCGGGGAGCTCGGGAAGTTCAGGGGGCAGGAGGCTGCGCTGGAGCGCTAGGCTTGTGGACTTCTGTTCCGCATAAAGCCTGGCATTGTCGAGCGCCAGCGCCGACCGCCGGACGAGCTCCTCCGCCAGCTCGAAGTAGTCTGGTGGGAACCGTCCGGTCCGGCCGATGGCGATCGCGCCCAGCTCCCTCCCCCGGGCTACCAGGGGAATCGTGCAGGCCAGGTCGTCGCCCCAGGGAACGGGCGGCCCCGACGGTGGCCGCCCCTCCAGCTGCAGGAGGTGTTTCAGGTCATCCGAACAGTCCTCGTCGGTGTGCCAGACATAGACCGGCGGCTGATCCTCGTCAGTGTAGGCCGCGCACCAGGTGGCCAGCCGCGGCACGAACAGCTGCGCCGTCAGCGCCAGGATCTCCTTGGGGTCCAGAGTGCCGGCGAGCAGCTCGCTCGCCTCCGCGACGAAGGTCATCCACCCGCGCCAGGTTCTCTCGCTGAACTCAGCCGAAGAGGGCATTACTCGGTCCTGTCCATTCGCTCGACCAGTGACAGACTCCCCACCGGATGTACTAGGAGCACCCTATGCCCAGAACGATAAGCGTGAATTCTCGTCTGGACGGAAACCCACGTTACAGCGACGCCGATATGGAACCGCTGCTCCAGGCCCTGTCCAAGCTGCGCGATGGGGACTTTCGACCCAACTCCCTCGAGGGTCAGGGTGCCATAGCCACGGCGCTGCTCCTGGTGGACCAGATCCGGGAGCGGGCCTCCCACCACCACCAGGAGGCCATCCGGGTGCGCAAGGAGGTCTCGCGCGAGGGGCGGATGGACGAGCGGCTGAGCGCCGGGCCGGGTGCGGGCTCCTGGGCGGCGACCATCGATGCCGCCAACGGGTTGATGGACGCCTTCGCGGGCCCGACCGTGGCGATGGCCCAGGTGGTGGAGGCGGTCGCCTCCGGCGACCTGTCGCGCAAGGTGGAGCTGCGGGCGGACGGGCGGGCGCTGCGCGGTGACATGTTGCGGATGGCGCGGTCGGTCAACACGATGGTCGACCAGCTGGACACCTTCACCTCGCAGGTCACCCAGGTGGCCCGGGAGGTGGGCACCGAGGGCAGGCTGGGCGGCCAGGCGCCGCTGCGGGGGATGTCGGGCCGCTGGCGGGACGTGACGAGCGCGGTCAACACGATGGCGGGGCGGCTGACCGCGCAGGTCCGCGACATCGCGGTGGTGACGACGGCGGTGGCCAAGGGCGACCTGACCCGCAAGGTCACGGTGGAGGCCACGGGCGAGCTGCAGGAGCTGAAGCAGACCGTCAACACGATGGTGGACCAGCTGTCGGCCTTCGCCGACGAGGTCACCAGGGTGGCCCGAGAGGTCGGCACCGAAGGCAACCTCGGGGGGCAGGCCAACGTCCGCGGCGTCAGCGGCGTCTGGAAAGACCTCACCGACAACGTGAACAGCATGGCCTCCAACCTCACCCACCAGGTCCGCAACATCGCACAGGTGGCGACGGCGGTGGCCCGCGGCGATCTGAGCCGCAAGATCACTGTGGACGCCCAGGGCGAGATCCTGGAACTGAAGACGACCCTGAACACGATGGTGGACCAGCTTTCGGCCTTCGCCGACGAAGTGACCAGGGTGGCCCGAGAAGTCGGCACCGAAGGCAACCTCGGGGGGCAGGCCAACGTCCGCGGCGTCAGCGGCGTCTGGAAAGACCTCACCGACAACGTGAACGGCATGGCCACCAACCTCACCTACCAGGTCCGCAACATCGCACAGGTCACCACCGCCGTCGCCCACGGCGACCTGTCCAAGAAGATCACGGTGAACGCCCAGGGCGAGATCCTGGAGCTCAAGGACACCGTCAACACGATGGTCGACCAGCTGTCGGCCTTCGCCGACGAGGTCACCAGGGTGGCCCGAGAAGTCGGCACCGAAGGCAACCTCGGCGGACAAGCCAACGTCCGCGGCGTCAGCGGCGTCTGGAAAGACCTCACCGACAACGTGAACAACATGGCCTCCAACCTCACCTACCAGGTGCGCAACATCGCACAGGTGGCGACGGCGGTGGCCGAGGGCGACCTGTCCAAGAAGATCGACGTGAGTGCCAGGGGCGAGATCCTGGAGCTCAAGGACACCCTGAACACGATGGTCGACCAGCTGTCGGCCTTCGCCGACGAGGTCACCAGGGTGGCCCGAGAAGTCGGCACCGAAGGCAACCTCGGGGGGCAGGCCAACGTCCGCGGCGTCAGCGGCGTCTGGAAAGACCTCACCGACAACGTCAACGGCATGGCCACCAACCTCACCTACCAGGTCCGCAACATCGCACAGGTCACCACCGCCGTCGCCCACGGCGACCTCACCCTCAAGATCGACGTCGACGCGCGCGGCGAGATCCTGGAGCTGAAGACGACCATCAACACCATGGTCGACACCCTGTCGTCCTTCGCCTCGGAGGTCACCCGCGTGGCGCGCGAGGTGGGCAGCGAGGGCCGCCTGGGCGGCCAGGCCGAGGTCGAGGGCGTCTCGGGCACCTGGAAGAGCCTGACCGAGAGCGTGAACGAGCTGGCCTCCAACCTCACCACCCAGGTGCGGGCGATCGCCGAGGTCGCCTCCGGCGTGGCCAGCGGCGACCTCACCCGCTCCATCACCGTGGAGGCCAAGGGCGAGGTCGCCGAGCTCAAGGACAACGTCAACCTGATGGTGGCCAACCTGCGCGAGACCACGCGGGCCAACCAGGAGCAGGACTGGCTGAAGACCAACCTGGCCCGGATCGGGCAGCTCATGCAGGGCCAGCGCGACCTGGCGCAGGTCTCGCAGCTCATCATGAACGAGCTGACCCCCATGGTCGGCGCCCAGCACGGCGCGCTGTACCTGGAGGCCTACGGGGAGCTGGTGCTGACCGCCGGCTACGGGCTGGCCCGCGAGCAGGTGGGGCGGGTGCGGTTCACCGCCGGCGAGGGCCTGGTCGGCCAGGCCGCCATGGAGCGCCGCACGATCCACGTCCTGGAGGTGCCCGAGGACTACCTGAAGATCAGGTCGGGGCTCGGCGAGGCCGCTCCGGCGAGCGTGATCGTGCTGCCGATCGTCTTCGAGGACCGGGTGCTCGGCGTGATCGAGCTGGCCGGCTTCGACGGCTTCAACCCGGTGCACCTGGCGTTCTTCGACCAGTTCACCGAGACGATGGCCGTCACCATCAACGCGATCATCGCCACGACCCGCACCTCCTCGCTGCTGGAGGAGTCCCAGCGGCTCACCCGGGAGCTGCAGGAGCGTTCCGACGAGCTGCAGCGCCAGCAGGGGGAGCTGCGCCGCTCCAACACCGAGCTGGAGGACAAGGCGGCGCTGCTGGCCAAGCAGAACCGGGCGATCGAGATCCAGAACTTCCAGATAGAGCAGGCGCGGCGGGCACTGGAGGAGCGGGCCGAGCAGCTCGCGGTGTCCTCGCGCTACAAGTCGGAGTTCCTGGCGAACATGTCGCACGAGCTGCGCACGCCGCTCAACAGCCTGCTGGTGCTGGCCAAGCTGCTGTCGGAGAACACCGAGGGCAATCTGACCCCCAAGCAGGTGGAGTTCGCCCGGACCATCCACGACTCGGGCACCGACCTGCTCCAGCTCATCAACGACATCCTCGACCTGGAGAAGGTCGAGGCGGGCAAGATGGACGTCCATCCGCAGCCGCTGGAGGTGGCGACGCTGATGGACTACGTGGACGCCACGTTCCAGCCGATGGCCGCGGACAAGGGCCTGGACTTCGACGTCCGGATCGAGCCCGGCACCCCGCAGACGCTGTTCACCGACGAGCAGCGGCTCGAGCAGGTGCTGCGCAACCTGCTGTCGAACGCGGTGAAGTTCACCTCCCAGGGCAAGGCCGAGATGGTGATCGCCTCCGCCGACGCCGAGGAGGTCGCCTCCCCGGCGCTGCGGGACGCCGGCCCGCTGGTGGTGTTCCGGGTGGTCGACACCGGCATCGGCATCGGCGAGGACAAGCTGCAGCTGATCTTCGAGGCGTTCCAGCAGGCGGACGGCACCACCAGCCGCCGGTACGGCGGCACGGGCCTGGGCCTGTCGATCAGCCGCAACATCGCCCACCTGCTGGGGGGTGAGATCCAGGCCGAGAGCGTGCTGGGCGAGGGCAGCGTCTTCTCCCTCTTCCTGCCGGTGGAGTACCCGGGCGCGGGCGCCTCCGAGCACGCGGTGCCGGGCCTGCCGGAGCTCCCGGAGCTGCCGGATCTGCCATCCCTGCCACAGCCGCACACGCCGGTCGTGGACGACCTGTCGCCGGCGGCGGAGTCCGACGAGCCGCCCGCCGAGCACCTCGACCGGATCCTGTCGGGGCGCAAGGTCCTGGTCGTCGACGACGACGTGCGCAACGTGTTCGCGCTCACCAGCGTGCTGGAGGGCTACGGCATGGACGTGCTGTACGCCGAGGACGGGCAGGCCGGCATCGACCTGCTGCAGCGCAACCCCGATGTCGCGATCGTCCTGATGGATGTGATGATGCCGGGTCTGGATGGCTATGCCACCACCGAGGCGATCCGGAACATGCCCCAGTTCGCCGAACTGCCCATCATCATGATCACGGCCAAGGTGATGCAGGGAGACCGGGAGGCGGGCCTGGAGGCCGGCGCCTCGGACTACGTCGCCAAGCCGGTGGACATCGACCACCTGCTCAGCGTCATGCGCACCTGGCTCCAGCACCCGGAGGTGGACTGAACGATGGACGACAAGGTGAAGATCCTGCTCGTGGACGACCGCGAGGAGAACCTCATCGCCCTCGAGGCCATCCTCAGCTCGCTGGACCAGGAGCTGGTGCGCGCCCGGTCCGGGGAGGAGGCGCTCAAGGCGCTGCTCACCGACGAGTACGCGGTGATCCTGCTGGACGTGGTGATGCCGGGCATGGACGGCTTCGAGACCGCCCGCGACATCAAGCGACGCAAGAAGACGCGCAACATCCCGATCATCTTCCTCACCGCGCTCAACAGCGACCCCGACTACGCCTTCCGCGGGTACGCCGCGGGCGCCGTCGACTTCATCGCCAAGCCGTTCGACCCGTGGGTGCTGCGGGCCAAGGTGTCGGTGTTCGTGGACCTGTACAACAAGAACAAGCAGCTGGAGCGGCAGGCCGTGCTGATCCGGGAGCAGGCCGAGCAGTTGCGCGAGCAGGCCGAGCTGTTGCGGGAACGCGGCCTGCGGACCGGCGAGAAAGCCTGAAACATGTGCCACCATCTGGGGCTATGTTCGTCGAACGACAGATCGAGTTGCTCTTTGACCCGCTGAGCCGCGAGGCCCAGACCCATGTGAACCTCTCGGCGGTGCGCAGGGAGGGACGCTGCCTGTGGGTGGCCGGTGACGAGACCGCCACCATCGAGCGGCTCACCGAGACGCACGACGCCGACGGGGCGCTCACCGGCTATGCCGGCCAGGTGACCTACCGGCTCGCCGACTTCGTCGATCTGCCCGCCGGGCCCGACGAGGAGGCCGACATCGAGGGGCTGGCCAGCGCGGACGGCTGGCTGTGGGCGATCGGCTCGCACAGCCTGAAACGCAAGCGCGTCAAGGCCGAGCACTCCGGCCGCAAGTCCCGCCGCCGCCTGGCGACGGTCGTGCGCGAGGAGAACCGCTACATCCTGGTGCGGCTGCCGCTGGAGGAGGGCCCCGACGGGCTCCCCGTGCCGGTCCGCACGGCCGCCGACGGACGCACCGCCGCGGTGCTGGGCGGGCGCGGCGACTCCGTCGCCGACCTGCTGCGCGACGATCCGCACCTCGCGCCGTTCCTGTCGGTCCCCTCCAAGGACAACGGCGTGGACATCGAGGGCCTGGCCGTGCACGGCGACCGGCTGTACGTGGGGTTCCGCGGGCCCGTGCTGCGCGGCTGGGCCGCGATGGTGGAGATCTGGCCCGAGACCGATCCGGACGACCCGCACCGGCTGCGGCTGCGCGCTCTCAACGGGACGCGCTACCACTCGCACTTCCTGGACCTGCGCGGTCTGGGGATCCGCGACCTGTGCCCCGACGGCGACGACCTGCTCGTCCTGGCGGGCCCGTCGATGGCGTTGAGCGGTCCGGTGCGCCTGTTCCGCTGGGTGGACGCGGTGAAGTGCGACGCGCCGGAGTTCGTGCACGACCTCGTCCACGTCGGCGAACTGCCGCACGGCGACGGGGAGGATCACGCCGAGGGCATCGTGGTGGTGGACGGCCGGCTGCTGGTGGTCTACGACAGCCCCGCCGAGTCCCGCCACACTCCCGGCGGCGGCATGCTCGCCGATCTCCTCCGCTTCCCGGGGAGGGATGACCTCACCTTCCAGAACGGGTGATCTCCCCGCGTTCCGGGCACTGACCAGGCGTGAGCGCCGCGACCTCCTTCGTGACCGGCACGGGCATGGGCCTGCTCGCGGGCCTCACCACCTGCGCCGCCCTGCACACCGGGCTGCTGGCCGGCCTGGCCGGCCGCCCCGGCGGCACGACGCGGCTCGTCGCGTCTTTCCTCACCGGCAAGCTCGCCGCCCACACCGCGCTGGGCGCCCTCCTGGGCGGGGTGGGCGCGGCGGTCCAGCCGGGTCCGCTGCCGCGCGCCCTCCTGCTGGCGGTCGCCGCCGTGGTCCTGGCCGTCTTCGCCCTGCGCCTGGTCCGGCCCCGCGCCCCCGAGCACGCCTGCCCGCGGCCCTCCCGGTTCGGCAGTCCCGCGCTGGTCGGCGCGGCCACCGTCCTGGTGCCCTGCGGCATCACGCTCTCGGCCGAGCTGCTGGCCGTCGCCTCGCGCTCTCCCTGGACGGGCGCGGCCGTCATGGCGGGCTTCGTCCTGGGCACCGCCCCCGCCACCGGCGTCCTGGGCGCCGGCGCCGCCCTGCTGCGCGGCCTGCCCGCCCGCCTCCTCGGCGTGGCGCTGCTGGGCGTCGCCGCCTGGACGATGCTCGGCGCCCTGCGCCTGGGCGGCTGGCTCCCCGACCGGGCGCCGGCCTCCCCCGCCGTCGACGCCCGCTTCGTCGCCACCGACGCCTCCGGCGTCCAGACCGTCACCGTCCACGTCCTGGACGGCGGCTACCGCCCCGCCCTCCTGTCGGCCCGCGCGGGCGTCACGACGGTCCTGACACTCGTCACCCGGGACACCACCGGCTGCACCACCGCCTTCACCCTCCCCGACCGCAACGTCTCCCGGGTGCTTCCGAAGACCGGGCGGACCCGCGTCGAGCTGGGCGTCCCCGCCCCCGGCCGCCTCCGCTTCGTCTGCGCCGCGGGCCACTACTCCGGCTCCGTCACCTTCCGGTGATCCGTCACCTTCCGGTGAAGGGCGGCAGGGCGTCCCGGAGCATCTGCGCCGCGGTCTCCGGGGCGACGTCGTTGATGAAGACGCCCATGGCGGACTCGGAGGCGGCGAGGTACTTGAGCTTGCCGGGGGCCCGGCGGATGGAGAAGAGCTGGAGGTGCAGGCGGAAGGAGTCGCGCGCCTCGTTGACGGGCGCCTGGAACCAGCCGGCGATGTAGGGCATGGGCAGGTCGAAGAGGGCGTCGAAGCGGCGGAGGACGTCCAGGTACAGGGGTGCGAAGGCGTCGCGTTCGGCGTCCGTCAGGGCGGGCAGGTCGGGGATCTGGCGGTGCGGGTAGAAGTGGACCTCGAAGGGCCAGCGGGCGGCGCGCGGGACGAAGGCCGTCCAGTGGTCGTTGGCGGCGACCACCCGCTCGTCGGTCTGCTCGCGCATCAGGCGGTAGGCGAAGTGGCCCGGGTCGCGCTCCAGGGAGGTGAGGATCTGGCGGACGGCCGGCGGGACGAAGGGGTAGCCGTAGATCTGGCCGTGCGGGTGGGAGAGGGTGACGCCGATCTCCGCTCCCCGGTTCTCGAAGGGGAAGACCTGCTCGACGCCGGGCATCGCGGTCAGCGCCTCGGTGCGGGCCGCCCACACGTCCAGGACGAGGCGGACGTCCCGGGGGCCCAGGTCGGCGAAGGAGCCCTCGTGGTCGGAGGTGAAGCACATGACCTCGGCGCGGCCCTCGCCCGGCCGGATCCCGGGCAGCACCCGGCCCTCGTCCGTCCGGTCGCTGAAGGAGGGGAAGCGGTTCTCGAAGGTCACCACGCGGTACGGCCCGGGGATCTCCGAGCGGAAGTCCGGGGTGGACGGGCACAGCGGGCAGCGGTCGCTGGGCGGCTGGAAGGTGCGCCCCTGCCGGTGGGCGGCGATCACGACCCACTCGCCGCGCAGCCCGTCGAAGCGCAGCTCCGACGCCGGCGGCGGGGGCGGGAGCTCACGAAGGTCCTCGCCCTCCCGGAGCGGGTCGTCCGGCAGGTCGAAGTAGATGAGCTCCCGGCCGTCCGCCAGCCGGATCGGAGTACTCCGCATAAAAGGGATCTTTCCCTACTTTCCCCAAAGAGAACTGCTCAGGAGGTCAAGCGTGCCCGCGCCGCGGCGATGCGGGCCAGGGTGCGCTCGCGGCCGAGCACCTCCAGGGACTCGAACAGCGGCAGGCCCACGGTGCGGCCGGTGACGGCGACCCGCACCGGCGCCTGGGCCTTGCCGAGCTTGAGGCCGAAGCGGCCGCCGACCTCCTCCAGCCGGTTCTTCAGCTCCTCGGCGGTCCAGGGCGCCTCGCGGTACGCCTCCTCGGCGGCGGCCAGCAGTTCGGCGGCGGGCTCCTTCATGCCCTTGTTCCAGGACTGCTCGTCGAAGACCGGCTCGTCCAGGAAGGCGAAGTCCAGCAGGTCGTGCAGCTCCGACAGGACCGCCACCCGGGTCTGGGCGAGCTCGGCGAGCTCGGCGAAGACCTTGCGGTCCCAGGCCGGGTCGAGGTAGCTGTCGCTCTCGGCGATGAACCTCTCCAGCGGCAGCGCCCGGATGTACTCGCCGTTGATGGCGCGCAGCTTCTTGACGTCGAAGAACGCCGGGGAGGTGTTGACGTTCGCGAGGCTGAACTCGGCGACCATCTCCTCCCACGGCACGATCTCGCGGTCGCCTCCGGGCGCCCAGCCCAGCAGCATCAGGTAGTTGACCATGGCGTCGGCCAGGTAGCCCTCGGCCTGGTAGTCCTCCAGCGCCACCTTGTCGCGGCGCTTGGACAGCTTCTGGCGCTTCTCGTTGACGATCACCGGCACGTGCGCCCAGACCGGCGGGGCCGCGCCCAGCGCCTCCCACAGCAGCTGCTGCTTGGGGGTGTTGGACAGGTGCTCGTCGCCGCGCACGACCTGGCTGATGCGCATCTCGATGTCGTCGACGACGTTGGCGAGGATGAACAGCGGCGAGCCGTCGCTGCGGGCGATCGCGAAGTCCTCCATCGCGGCGTTGGGGAACTCCACCCGGCCGCGGATCTCGTCCTGGACGACCGTGGCGCCCTCGTCGGGGGTGCGGAAGCGCACCAGGCCCTCGGCCAGGCCGCGCTCGCGGCAGTGGCCGTCGTAGCCGCGGTTGGGGTCGCCGGTGCGGGCGATGACCTGCTGGCGGTCGCAGTCGCAGTGGTAGGCGCGGCCCTGCTCCAGCAGCCCGGCCACCGCGGCGCGCTGCTGGGCGTCCTGGTCGGACTGCATGAGCGGGCCCTCGAAGTGGGAGGAGTCCTTGTTGATGCCGATCCAGGCGAGCGCGGAGATGATGCCCTCGGTCCATTCGGGCCGGTTGCGGTTGGCGTCGGTGTCCTCGATCCGCAGGACGAAGGTGCCGCCGGTCTGCTGGGCGATCGCCCAGTTGAACAGGGCCGACCGGGCGCCCCCGACGTGGAACATCCCGGTGGGGGAAGGAGCGAAGCGTACGCGGATCTCGGAAGACGCAGATGACATGGAGCAAGCCTAGCGGCGCCCATGACAAACAGAAGAACATTTCGAGTGTTAGGCTTTTTGCCATAAATTTTTCAGTGATGGAGCGATCTTCCGGGAGGTTTGCCGTGAAGGGCTTTGCACAGGTGCTGTTCGACGAGGCGCATCGGGAGGCCTGGAGCATCCGGCCCGAGCAGGTGCGCGTGATGAACCCGGGCCACCCCGCCGACGCGGGCTACATCCGCGCGGCCGGGCTGCTGCGCGCGGCCGGGCACCGGGTCGACGCCCACACCGCCGGCCCCCTGGACGCCGCGGCGCTGGAGGGCCGCGACGTCCTGGTGATTGCCCATCCCTCGGAGGACCGCTGGGAGCGCACCACCGGCCTGGGCGAGCCCCGCCTCGCCCCGGCCGAACTGGACGCGGTCGAGGCGTTCGTGCGCGCCGGAGGCGGGCTCGTCGTCCTGGCCGAGTGCGAGCAGGACAAGTACGGGACCAACCTGGACGAACTGCTGGACCGATTCGGGATCGGGATCTGGAACGGAACGGTCCAGGACCCCCGGAGCAACCACCGGGACGTCGCCCACTGGGTGATGGCCGAGCCGCAGGAGCCCGGCGGCCCGGAGGACCCGCTGGCCGGGATCCGGGACGTCTGCTTCTACCGGGCGGGCGCCCTGCGCGCGCCCGACGGGGGTTCGGTGCTGCTGCGCTCCGCGGCGACCGCCGACCCCGCCGGAGCGCCCCTGGCCGTCGCCGTGGCGGCGGGCGAGGGCAGGGTCGCGGTGTTCGCCGACTCCGACCTCTTCGGCGACGACTCGATCGACGAGCACGACCACGCCGAGCTGTGGCGGAGCCTCGTCACCTGGGCGGCGGGCGCGCCCCGCGAGAGCGCCGGCGCCGTCGGCCCCTCCCCCGCCCTGGCCCACCCGGCCTGGGCCGAGCTGCGGGACTCCGTCGAGCAGCTGCGGCCCCTGCAGGCCGCGGACGGCTCCGTTCCCGAGAGCGAGCGGACCCGCGTCGCCAAGCTCCTCGACCGCGTCGTCGCCTGCGTCGAGGACCTCTCCCCGCTCTTCCCGCACGACGCCGCATACCTCGCGGCCGCCGCCGCGGACCTGCGCCGCTGGTCGGCCGAGGGCCTGGGCGTCCCGGACTTCCTGGACTCCCTGCAAGCCTTCCAGCCGCAGCTGCGGCGCGAGGACGGCCTGGAGCACCTCGTCGTCTTCCCCATGTACACCCAGAACGGCAATCCTGCCCGCAACCTGGAGGCCGTGCTGTGCCGGGTGGTGTGGCCGGACTGGCTGGCGCGGCTGGAGGCCGACCGCTACGACAACCCGATGTTCGTGCCGCTGGCCTTCACCGACTTCACCTCCGGCTACGACACCGACTCGGCGGTGCTGTTCCCCGAGACCGTCGCGGTGCGCGAGACGCCGCCGCGCTTCACCTGGGGCGGGATCTTCTGCGACCGGGAGGCCGCCCGGTTCCGCCGGGTGTGCGGCGCGGCCGCCGAGACCCTCCGGCTGCCGCTGCCCCCGGACGCCGCGCGGCTGCTGGCCTCCCAGCAGCTGGCGCAGGACACGTTCGCGCTGTGGGACCTGGTCCACGACCGCACGCACAGCCACGGCGAGCTGCCGTTCGACCCGTTCATGATCAAGCAGCGGATGCCGTACTGGCTGTACTCCCTGGAGGAGCTGCGCTGCGACCTGAACACCTTCCGCGAGGCCACCCGCCTGACGGACGTGCCGCACGCCCGGCTGCTGCAGTACGCGATCCTCTTCGACCGGCTGTTCCGGTTCCCGATCACCGGGCCCCGGGTGCGCAACTACGATGGCCTGGGCGGTCAGCTCCTGTTCGCCCACCTGCACCGGAACCATGTGGTCCGCTGGTCCGACAACCGGCTGACGATCGACTGGCAGCGCCTGCCCGAAGCCGTCGTCGCCCTGTGCGAGGAGGTCGAGGCGCTGTACCGCGAGGGCATCGACCGGCCCAAGCTCGCGCACTGGCTGGCCGCGCACGCGCTGGTCGCCCGGTACGTCGAGCCGCATCCGGCCTCCCGGTGGGCGCAGGGGGTGCGGGAGCTGCCGACCGGGGAGCCGCCGAAGGCATGGGTGGACGCCGTGCTGCCGGACGAGTTCCCGCTGAGCATGTTCTACGAGGCCCTGGCCAAGCGGCTGGGTGAGGTCATCGAGTCCACGAAGGGGATCAGGTGACCGCAGCGAAGCGAGGATCATCTGATCCCCTTACGGGGGCCCGGGGGTCGTCCCCCGGACGAAAGGGCGCGAGCGGCGTGAAGACGATCGTGGTGGCGGGGGCGGGCGGCGCGGCCGGGCCTCCCGCGGTGCGGGCGCTGGCCGAGGCCGGGCACAGGGTCATCGCCCTGGACGTGCGGGAGACCGAATGGGAGCACCCGAACGTCGTCGGGAAGGCGATCGACCTGCTGGACTTCGACGCGGTGCGGGCGCTGGCGGCCGGGCTCGGCCCGGTGGACGGCCTGGTGCACCTGGTCGGCGGCTGGCGCGGCGGCAGGACCTTCGCCGAGACGAAGCTCGCGGATTGGGCCTTCCTGCACGACATGCTGATCCGCACCCTCCAGCACACCACCCTGGCCCTGGAGTTCGCCGACGGCGCCCGCGTGGCCATCGTCTCCCAGACGGGCGTGCGCCACCCCGGCCAGGGGAACGCCGCCTACGCCGCCGCCAAGGCCGCCTCCGAGGCTTGGACGCTCGCGCTCGCCGACTCCTTCACCGGCACCCGGAGCGCCGCGGTCGTCCTCGTGGTCAAGGCCCTGGCCACCGGGGAGCCCCGGCCCGGCTGGACGCCGGTGGACGAGCTCGCCTCGAAGATCGTGGAACTGTGGGACACGCCCGCCACCGAACTGAACGGAACCCGCCTTGACCTCACCGTCTGAACCGTTTGAGCCCCTGCACGACCCCGCCTCCCGCGGCTTCGCCAGCGACAACTACGCCGGGATCCACCCCGAGGCCATGGCCGCGATGGCCGCCGCCAACGGCGGCCACCAGACGGCGTACGGCGACGACGTCTACACCGCCCGGCTCCAGGAGGTCTTCCAGCGCCACTTCGGCTCCGACGCCCAGGCCTTCCCGGTGTTCAACGGCACCGGCGCCAACGTGGTGGGCCTGTCGGCGATGACCCGGCGCTGGTCGGCGGTGATCGCCGCGGAGAGCGCGCACATCAACGTCGACGAGTGCGGCGCCCCCGAGAAGGTCGCCGGCATCAAGCTCCTGACCGTGCCGACCCCCGACGGCAAGCTGACGCCCGAGCTGGTGGACCGGCAGGCCTGGGGCTGGGGCGACGAGCACCGCGCCCAGCCGCACGTGGTGTCGCTGACCCAGAGCACCGAGCTGGGCACCGTCTACGAGCCCGGGGAGATCCGGGCGCTGGCCGACCACGCGCACGAGCGCGGCATGCTGGTGCACCTGGACGGCTCCCGGCTGGCCAACGCCGCCGCCTCGCTGGGCGTCGCGATGCGGGAGTTCACCACCGACGCCGGGGTGGACGTGCTGTCGTTCGGCGGCACCAAGAACGGCCTGATGCTCGGCGAGGCCGTGGTCGTGCTGAACCCCGGGCTCGCGCCGTCGCTGAAGTACCTGCGCAAGTCGGCCATGCAGCTGGCCTCCAAGATGCGGTTCGTCTCCGCCCAGCTCCTGGCTCTGCTGGAGGACGACCTGTGGCTGCGCAACGCCCGGCACGCCAACGCCATGGCCGCGCGGCTGGCCGACGGCGTCCGCGGCCTGCCCGGACTGGAGATCACCCGGCCCGTCCAGGCCAACGCGGTCTTCGCCGTGCTGCCCGCGGACGTCACCGAGCGGCTGCAGAAGCGCTTCCGCTTCTACACCTGGGACCAGCACACCGGTGAGGTCCGCTGGATGACCGCGTTCGACACCACGGAGGAGGACGTGGACGTCTTCGCGGCGGCGATCACGGCGGACCTCACCGGCTGATCCCCGTCAGGTGGTGCGCTCCCACCCCCGGCGGGGAGTCCGGCTGCCCAGCTGCTCGTCCCTGCTGCGGTAGACGATGTAGGGCCGGGTCAGGTAGCCGATCGGCGCGGTGAGCATGTGCACCAGGCGCGTGAACGGCCAGATCATGAACAGGGCCAGGGCGCTGAGGGCGTGCAGGTGGAACAGCACCGGCGCGCCCATCATCAGCTCCGGCTTCGGCTGGAGCAGGTACACCGACCGGAACCAGGGCGAGACGCTCTCCCGGTAGTTGTAGCCGCCGTCGACGATGTTGGCCACGACGGTGGCCGACAGGCCGAGCACGATCACCGCGGTCAGGAAGACGTACATCATCTTGTCGTTGCGGGTGGTGGCCGAGAACACCGGGCCGACGGTGCGCCGCCGGTAGATGAGGATGGCCAGGCCGCCGAGGGTGCAGACCCCGGCGACGGTGCCGAGCACGACGGCGACGATGTGGTAGGTGTGCTCGCTGATCCCGGCGGCCTCCGTCCAGCTCTCGGGGATGAGCAGGCCGCCGACGTGGCCGAGCAGCACGACGAGGATGCCGAAGTGGAACAGCGGGCTGCCGATGCGCAGCAGGCGGTTCTCGTACAGCTGGGACGAGCGGGTCGTCCAGCCGAACTTGTCGTAGCGGTAGCGCCAGATGTGGCCGAGGACGAACACCACGATGGTCACGTACGGCAGGACCACCCACAGCAGGATGTCCCAGCCGCCGGGCTCGGCGGGCGCCGGTGCGGCGAGTGCCGCCGGGGCGGTGAGGTAGGAGGTCATGCTCGTGCTCCTGGAGAGAGGCCGGCGGCCGTGCGGACGCGGGGTTCGGGCAGCAGGACCGGCCCGCCGTAGGTCTGGGTGCCGACCTCCTCCTCGGGCGGCCCCTCGGCGGCCAGGCGGCGGACCGCCTCGTGGTCGTCGCCGCTCAGCGGCGGCAGGGTGGCCGAGACCGCCTGGAGCACCGCGCTCCACGGGGAGCGCGCCTCGGTCAGCGCCAGGCGCAGCAGTTCGAGCCCGGCCCGGTGGCCGGTCAGCAGCCGGTGCCCGGCCTCGGGGTCGGCGGTGGCGGCGAACTCCAGGACGACCGAGAGGTGGTCGGGCAGCTCCCCGTCGTCCAGGTCGAGCCCCGCCTCGCGGTAGGCGGTCTTGAACCGCAGCAGCGCCTTGCCGCGTTCGCGGGTGTCGCCGTAGGCGTAGTACGTCAGGTAGAGGCAGCACCGCTTGCGGTGGTCGAAGGTGGCGACGTAGTCGGCCGCCAAGGCGGCGGGCGGCGTGGCGTCGAGGTGGTCGAGGAAGCGGCCCAGCGGTCCCCCCGTGGCGTCGGGCAGCTCGGCCGCGGCGCGGCGCAGCAGCGGGCGCAGCGCCAGGAGGCGGTCGTCGGGGTAGCCGAGCAGCAGGGATGCCGCCTGCCACGTGATGGTGCGCTCCTCCCGGGTGAGCGCGCGTCCCGTCTTCACGGCTTGGGCTCCGTTCTGCCGGCGCCGGAGTCGGCGGGCGGGTTGGCGTCTCCGGGGCCGGGGGCGCCGGTCCGCTCGGGGAAGAGCCCCGGCGGCACGCCCTTGCCGTCCCAGTTGAGGAGGTTGACGCGGCTGCTCTTGTCGGCGGGATCGGTGATCCGGTCGGCGGTCTGCCGCTGCTTGAGCATGTGGAAGTTCTCCACCGCGATCGGCGGGGCGCCGCCGGAGGACTCGCCGAACGGGCCGCCGCCGCCCATGCCGGGGCCGCCCTCGTAGTCGAGGCTGCACTCGGTGGCGAGCTCCTCCAGCCGGTGCGCCTGTTCGGCGTGGGCGGGCGGGATGACGTACCGCTCGTCGTACTTGGCCAGCGCCAGGAGCCGGTACATGTCGTAGACGTCCTCGCCGGTCATGCCGACCCGCTCGGGGATCGACTCGTCGGCGTCGCGGCCGAGGTTGATGTCGCGCATGTAGGAGCGCATCGCCGCCAGCCGCCGCAGGACGGCGTCGACGGGCGCGGTGTCGCCGGCGGTGAACAGCTCGGCGAGGTACTCCACGGGGATGCGCAGCGCCTCGATCGCGGCGAAGAGGTTGCCGCCGTCCTCGGCGTCGTGGCCGGTGTCGCGCACCACGTCCACGACCGGCGACAGGGGCGGGATGTACCAGACCATGGGCAGCGTCCGGTACTCCGGGTGCAGGGGCAGCGCCACCTTGAACCGGTTGATCAGCGCGTACACGGGCGAGCGCTGAGCCGCCTCGATCCAGTCCCGCGGGATGCCGGCCCGCTCGGCCTCAGCGGCGACCGCGGGGTCGTTCGGGTCGAGGAAGACCTGGCGCTGCGCCTCGTACAGGTCGGTCTCGTCCGGCGTGGCTGCGGCTTCGAGCACCTTGTCGGCGTCGTAGAGCACCAGGCCGATGTAGCGCAGCCGTCCCACGCAGGTCTCGGAGCAGACCGTGGGGATGCCGACCTCGATCCGGGGGAAGCAGAAGGTGCACTTCTCGGCCTTGCCGGTGCGGTGGTTGAAGTAGATCTTCTTGTACGGGCAGCCGGTCACGCACATCCGCCAGCCGCGGCAGCGGTCCTGGTCGACCAGGACGATGCCGTCCTCGGTGCGCTTGTAGATCGCGCCGGACGGGCAGGAGGCCGCGCAGCTGGGGTTGAGGCAGTGCTCGCAGATGCGCGGCAGGTAGAACATGAAGGTCTTGTCGAACTCCAGCTTCACCTTCTCGGAGATCTCCGCCAGGACCGGGTCCTGGGCGCCGTACTGCGGCATGCCGCCCAGGTCGTCGTCCCAGTTGGCCGACCAGGAGATCTTCATGTCCTCGCCGGTGATCAGCGACTTGGGCCGGGCGACGGGCGTGTGCTCCTGCAGCGGCGCGTTGGTGAGCGTCTCGTAGTCGTAGGTCCAGGGCTGGTAGTAGTCGTCCAGGGACGGCAGCTTGGGGTTGGAGAAGATCGTGAGCAGCTTGCGCAGCCGCCCGCCGGCCTTCAGCGCCAGCCTGCCGCGCCGGTTGAGGGTCCAGCCGCCGCGCCAGGCCTCCTGGTCCTCGTAGCGGCGGGGGTAGCCCTGGCCCGGCCGGGTCTCGACGTTGTTGAACCACACGTACTCGACGCCGCTGCGGTTGGTCCACGCCTGCTTGCAGGTGACCGAGCAGGTGTGGCAGCCGATGCACTTGTCGAGGTTCATCACCATCGCCATCTGCGCCATGACCCGCATCAGTACGTCACCTCCTGGGAGCGGCGGCGGATCACGGTGACCTCGTCGCGCTGGTTGCCGGTGGGGCCCAGGTAGTTGAAGGCGAACGACAGCTGGGCGTATCCACCGATGAGGTGGCTGGGCTTGACCAGCAGCCGGGTCAGCGAGTTGTGGATGCCGCCGCGCCGCCCCGTGGTCTCGGTGCGGGGCACGTCGATGAGCCGGTCCTGGGCGTGGTGCATGTAGACGGTGCCCTCGGGCATGCGGTGCGAGACGATCGCTCGGGCGACCACGACGCCGTTGCGGTTGACCGCCTCGATCCAGTCGTTGTCCGACACCCCGATCTTGGCGGCGTCCCTGTCGCTCATCCAGATCGTCGGGCCGCCGCGCGACAGGGACAGCATGAACAGGTTGTCCTGGTACTCGGAGTGGATGGACCACTTGTTGTGCGGGGTCAGGTAGCGCACCGAGATGCCCAGCTCGCCGTTCTCGCCGATGCGCGGCTCGCCGAACAGCGCCTGCATGTTCAGCGGGGGCCGGAACACCGGGAGCTGCTCGCCCAGCTCGGTCATCCAGTCGTGGTCGAGGAAGAAGTGCTGGCGCCCGGTGAGGGTGTGCCAGGGCTTGAGGCGCTCCACGTTGATGGTGAACGGCGAGTAGCGGCGCCCGCCCGTCTCCGACCCCGACCACTCGGGCGAGGTGATGACGGGGACGGGCTGGGCCTGGGTGTCGGTGAAGGTGATGTGCTTGCCCTCGTTCTCGGCGGCCAGGTCCGCCAGCCGGGTGCCCGTGCGCCGCTCCAGCGTGCGGAAGCCCTGGGTTGCCAGGTGCCCGTTGGTGCTGCCGGAGAAGGTGAGGATCATCTCGCAGGCGTGGACGTCCCTGCGCAGCGCGGGCCGCCCGTCGGCGGGGCCGCCCCGGACGGTGCCGTTCTTGCCGCGCAGGTACTCCAGCTCGCGGGTCAGGTCGAACGTGACGCCCTTGGTGGTGGCGCCGAGCTCGTCGGCCAGCGGCCCGATCGACGCCATCTTCGCCGCGACCGCCCCGTAGTCGCGCTCCACCACGACGAGCTTGGGCATCGTGGCGCCCGGGACCGGCTCGCACTCCCCCTCGGCCCAGTCGGCGACCTTCCCGTGCGGGACGGCCATCTCGTCGGGTGTGTCGTGCAGCAGCGGCATCGCGACGAGGTCCTTGCGCACCCCGAGATGGGTGGCGGCGAGCCTGCTGAACGAGGCGGCGATGGTCTGGAAGGCGTCCCAGTCGGTGCGGGTCTGCCACGGCGGGGCGATGGCGGGGCTGAAGGCGTGCACGAACGGGTGCATGTCGGTGCTGCTGAGGTCGTGCTTCTCGTACCAGGTGGCGGCGGGCAGCACGACGTCGGAGTAGATGGTGGTGCTGGTCATCCGGAAGTCCAGGGTGAGCAGCAGGTCGAGCTTGCCGGTGGGCGCCTCCTCGCGCCAGACGACCTCCTTGGGGCGCAGGCCGGGCGGCGCCTCATTCGCGCGGAGGTTGGAGTCGGTGCCCAGCAGGTGCTTGAGGAAGTACTCGTTGCCCTTGGCCGAGGAGCCGAGCAGGTTGGCCCGCCAGATCGTCAGGACGCGGGGGAAGTTCTCCGGCGCGTCGGGGTCCTGGCAGGCGAACTTCAGCCGCCCGGCCTTCAGCTCCTCGGGAACATACTCCCCGGCGGAGCGGCCCGAGGCGGCGATCTCGTCGGCCAGGTCCAGCGGGTTGCGGTCGAAGGTCGGGTAGGAGGGCATCCAGCCGAGCCGCGCCGACTGGGCGATGACGTCGGCGGTGGTGCGGCCCGCCATCTTCCCCGTGGAGGTGGCGGCCGACAGGGTCTCGGCGGTGAACGGGTCGTAGCGGAACTGGTCGGTGTGCAGGTACCAGTAGGCGGCCTGGATCATCTGGCGGGGCGGGCGCGTCCAGTCCAGCGCCGAGGCCAGCTGCGCCCACCCGGTCACCGGGCGGCACTTCTCCTGGCCGACGTAGTGGGCCCAGCCGCCGCCGTTCACGCCCTGGCAGCCCGTCAGCGTGGTCAGGGCCAGGAAGGCCCGGTAGATGGTGTCGGAGTGGAACCAGTGGTTGGTGCCCGCGCCCATGACGATCATGGAGCGGCCGCGGGACTCCTCGGCGTTGGCGGCGAACTCCCGGCCGATGCGGGCGGCCGCCTGCGCCGGGACGCCGGTGAACGTCTCCTGCCAGGCGGGGGTGCAGCCCTCCTCGGCGTCGTCGTAGCCGGTCGGCCAGCGGCCGGGCAGGCCGTCGCGGCGCACCCCGTACTGGGCGAGGGTCAGGTCGTAGACGGTGGTGACCAGGTGCCCGCCGACCCGGCGCACCGGCACGCCGCGCCGCAGCAGGCCCGGGGAGCCGTCGAGGGTGTCGAAGCGCGGGAGGTCGATCTCCACCGGCGCCTCGCCGCCGCCCTCGGCGCTCAGCAGCGGGTCGGCGTCGCCCAGGTCCAGGTTCCAGCGGCCTTCGCCCGCCTGGCCGTAGCGGAAGCCCAGCGAGCCGTTGGGGACCAGCGGCCTGCCGGTGGCCGAGTCCAGCAGGACGGTCTTGAACGCGGCGTTCTCGGCCTGCGCCTCGGCTCCCGGCAGGTCGGCGGCGGTGAGGAACTTGGCGGGGACGTAGGCGTCGCCCGCGGCGTTGGGCTCCAGCCGGACCAGGAACGGCAGGTCGGTGTAGCGCTTGGTGTAGTCGATGAAGTAGGGCGTCGCCCGGTCGACGAAGAACTCCTTGAGGATCACGTGGCCCATCGCCATGGCCAGCGCCCCGTCGGTGCCGGGGCGGGCCGGCAGCCACTCGTCGGCGAACTTGACGTTGTCGGCGTAGTCGGGCGAGACCGCGATGACCTTCTGGCCCCGGTAGCGGGCCTCGGCCATCCAGTGCGCGTCGGGCGTGCGGGTCACCGGCAGGTTGGAGCCCCACATGATCAGGTAGGCGGCGTCCCACCAGTCTCCGGACTCGGGCACGTCGGTCTGGTCGCCGAACACCTGCGGTGAGGCGACCGGAAGGTCGGCGTACCAGTCGTAGAACGACAGCATGGAGCCGCCGATGAGGGAGGTGAACCGCGCGCCCGCGGCGTGCGAGACCATCGACATCGCCGGAATCGGGGAGAAGCCGGCGACGCGGTCGGGCCCGAACTCCTTGATGGTGTGCACGTGGGCGGCGGCGACCAGCTCCACGGCCTCCTCCCAGGTGGCCCGCACCAGGCCGCCCTTGCCGCGCACCGACTTGTAGCGGCGCGCCTTCTCCGGGTCGGAGACGATCTCCTCCCAGGCCAGCACCGGGTCACCCGTGCGGGCCTTCGCCTCCCGGTACATCTCCAGCAGCACGCCGCGCACGTACGGGTAGCGCACCCGGGTCGGCGAGTAGGTGTACCAGGAGAAGGCCGCGCCGCGCGGGCAGCCGCGGGGCTCGTACTCGGGGCGGTCGGCGCCCACCGACGGGTAGTCGGTCTGCTGGGCCTCCCAGGTGATGATGCCGTCCTTGACGTAGACCTTCCACGAGCAGGAGCCCGTGCAGTTCACGCCGTGGGTGGAGCGGACCACCTTGTCGTAGGACCAGCGGTCGCGGTAGAAGGTGTCGGCCTCGCGGCCGCCCTTCTTGTACATGGCCCGCAGGTCGGGGGAGACCTCCGAACGGGTGAAGAACCGGCGGGTGCCCACCAGCGCCTGGACCAGCGGGCCGTCCAGCTCGGGACTTTCCGCCCTGGATCCGGTCTCGGTGCTCATCTGTCGCCTTCCTGGGACGTCCTCGAAGGCGTCCTCTCCGTGCTGCTGTCGGTTCTTCCGCGGGTCTGCTCAGACGGGCGCCGCCTCGGTGCGCCGCCGCGCCACGTTCCGCCGCACCGCCGTGGCGGTGAAGGCCGCCCCGGCGGCCGCGACCAGGCACAGCAGCGCCAGGCCCAGGGCGTAGCCGCCGTAGGCGCTGTAGATCGCGCCCATCACCAGGGGCGGGACGAAGCCGCCGAGCCCGCCGGCGGCGCCCACCACCCCGGTGACCGAGCCGACCTTGTCCTGCGGGGCCAGCAGGGCCACGAGCGCGAACACCGCGCCGCTCCCGGCGCCCAGGGCCGCGGCCATCGTCAGGAACGCCAGGGTCCCCAGCGGCATGAGGGGCGGGGTGAAGGCCTGCAGGGCGGCGCCCGCGGCCACGACGGCCAGGCTGACGGCCAGGACGCGCACCGCGCCGAGCCGGTCGGACAGCCAGCCGCCCAGCGGGCGCATCAGCACCGCGAGCACCACGAAGCCGGCCATCCGGTTGGCGGCGTCGGCCTGCTCCAGGTCGTACGCCGACTTCAGGTAGGTCGGCAGGTACACCGAGAAGGCGACGTAGCCGCCGAAGGCGATGGCGTACAGCGCCGACGCCTGCCAGGTGACCGGGAGCCGCAGGGTCTGGGCCAGGCGGCCCAGGGCCGAACCGGTGGGCGCCCGGCGGCCGGGCGCCTCGCGCAGCACCAGGAAGGAGACCACGGCGTAGACCGCCAGCAGCACGGCGGTCAGCACGAACGGCATCGCCATGCCCGACATGTCGACCAGCCGCACCGTGGTGAGCGCGCTGATCGCGGTGCCGCCCATGCCCATGCCGAAGATCCCGATCGCCAGGCCCCGCCGCTCCGGCGGGAACCACGCGTTGACGAACGGGACGCCGACGGCGAAGATCGTGCCGCCCACGCCGAGGAAGAACCCGCCGACCAGCAGCGCCGCGAAGGAGTCGTGGCCGAGCAGGCCGAGGTAGAGCACCGGGACGATGGTCACCGCCGAGACCAGCGGGAACATCACCCGGCCGCCGAACCTGTCGGTCAGCGCGCCCACCGGGATGCGGCCCAGCGAGCCCACGATCACCGGGACCGCCACCAGCAGCGCCTGCTCCAGCGCGCTCAGCCCCAGGTCCTCCTGGAAGCGGGGGCCCAGCGGGCTGAGCAGCGCCCAGGCCCAGAAGTTCACCGCGAACCCCACGGTCGCGACCACCAGCATCGGTACGGGACGGCCGCCCGCTTCGGTGTTCCGCGCGCTCATGACACCACGTCCGTCCGTCGGCCGTCCTGATGCAGATCTTGATCCCCTGCCACCGGGCGAAGAAAACCGGCGCCGCGGCTAATCTGGGGCGGGTGGAGCTCCTCCTGCCCTCTCCCCTGGTCGAGATCGCCGACGAGCGGCTCGGCGGCGTGCGGCTGCTCCTCAAGCGGGACGACCTCATCCACCCGGAGCTGCCCGGCAACAAGTGGCGCAAGCTCAAGTACAACCTGGAGGCCGCCGCCTCGCAGGGGCACGACACCCTGCTGACGTTCGGCGGCGCCTACTCCAACCACATCCGGGCGACGGCCGCCGCCGGGCACCGCTTCGGGTTCGGCACGGTCGGCGTCATCCGGGGCGAGGAGCACCTGCCGCTCAATCCCGTCCTGGCGTTCGCGGTGTCGCGGGGCATGCGGCTGGAGTACGTCTCGCGCACCGCCTACCGCGACAAGCCCGTTCCCCCGGGGCGCTTCTACGTCCTGCCCGAGGGCGGTTCCAACGCCCTGGCCGTGCGGGGCTGCGCCGAGCTCGCGGCGGAGATCACCGAGCCGTACGACGTGCTGTGCTGCCCCGTGGGCACCGGCGGCACGCTGGCGGGCCTGGCGCTGGGCCTGCGCGCGGGGGCGCGGGCGATGGGCTTCTCGGTGCTCAAGGGCGGGGGCTTCCTGCGGGACGAGGTGGCCCGTCTGCAGCGGGAGCACGGCGGCGAGAGCTCCGCGTGGGCGGTGCGGACGGAGTTCCACTTCGGCGGCTACGCCCGCCGCACGCCCGAGCTCGACGCCTTCGTCGCGGACTTCGCCGCGCGCCACGGCGTCCGCCTCGATCCGGTGTACACCGGGAAGATGCTCTGCGGGCTCTACACCATGGTGCGGCGGGGCTGCTTCCCGCCGGGCACCCGGATCGTCGCGGTCATCACCGGCTAGTTCCGTTCGTTCCGTGCGGGGGAGCAATCGCATGGTTCGATCTTCGAGCCGGGCGACATGCCGGACTTAGAGTCGATGGTCCTTTCCCTTGCGGTCCACAGTCCCGGTGATCTTCGTGTTTTCCCCTTTCCGGAAACAGGTAGGAGAGGAACACGGAGAGTGAGCGCGCGCAGGCGGGAGGGGACGTGGTCGAGGGCAACGAGATCCGGAGCCTGCTGCGCCCCTTCCTGCTCCTGCTGCTCTGCGAGCGGCCGGGGCACGGCTACGAGCTCATCGAGCGGCTGGGCGAGCTGGGCGTGCCGGGGGTGGAGCCGGGCCACGCCTACCGGGTGCTGCGAGACCTGGAGCGGGCGCGGCTGCTGCGATCCGCCTGGGAGCCCTCGGGGGCGGGGCCCGCGCGGCGCCGCTACGAACTGACGCCCGAGGGCCGGGGCGACCTGGAGGGCTGGGTGCCGAGGCTGGCCGCCTTCTCGCGGGTGCTCGGCTCCTGCGTGGAGCGCTGGTCCGAGATCTCGCGGGCCGAGGTCTCGCGGGCCGGCGGGCTCACGGGCGGTGGCCGGTGAAGGGCGTCCTGCCGTATCCGGAGGCGAACCGCGTCGTCCGCGCCTGCCACGCCATGGCCGCGCGGTTCCGCCGCGGCGGCACGCTCTTCACCTTCGGCGACGGCACCGCGGCCGCGGACGCCGCGCATCTCGCGGTCGAGTTCGTGCATCCGGTGGTCGTCGGCAAGCCCGCCCTGCCCGCGCTCTCGCTGAGCTGCGACGCCGGCGCGCTGAGCGGAGCCGTCACCGGAGACGGCCTGGCCGAGGTGTACTCCGCGCGGCTGGCCTCCCTGGCGGGGCCGCACGACATCGTCCTCGGGCTCTCCTCGGAGAGCGGGAGCACGAGCCTTCCGCGTGCTCTGGCCATGGCGCGCGAGCACGAAGCGCTCACCGTCGCCCTGACCGGCGACGAAGGGTCCGGCCTCGTCGCCGACCATGTGCTCGCCGTCGCCTCGGACGACCCCCATGTCGTCCGGGAGACGCACGTGACCGTTTACCACGTGCTCTGGGAACTGGTGCACGTCTTCCTCGAACACCCTGGATCCCTGGAACGGGAGGTGCCCGCATGACGGGAACGCGACCGCACTGCCCCGACGGCGTCTGCGTCACCTGCTCGGACTCCGCCGAGGCGATGCGGGTGCGCGAGGTGCTCCCCGACGGGCTCGCGCTCGTCGACACCGGGAGCGGGATCGAGGAGATCAGCGTGGCGCTGGTCGACGCCGGGCCCGGGGACCTCGTGCTGGTGCACGCCAAGGAGGCCATCGCCCGGGTGGAGGAGCCGTCGTGACCGCGGGCGGGGAGCCCGGCGGGGTGGAGGCGCTGTACCCGTTCCTGTACCCGGCGCAGGGCGGCCTCGACGCCCTGCTGGCCGACGCGGAGAGGTCCACGGCCGAGAAGTTCACCGAGATCGCCGCGCTGCGCGCCTCCCTGAGCGCCCGCCTCAAACCCGCTCTCACCCGGTGCGCGCAGGCCGTGGCCAAGTCCTTCGCCTCGGGCGGACGGCTCCTGGCGTTCGGCAACGGCGGCAGCGCCACCGACGCCCAGGCCTTCACCACCCTGCTCGCCGCCCCTCCCCCGCCGGACCGGCCGCTCCCGGCGTTCTGCCCGGCCCAGGACACGGCGTCCCTCACCGCGCTCGCCAACGACGTCGGGTTCGAGGTGGTCTTCTCGCGGCAGGTGGCCGCGCTGGGCCGGCGCGGCGACGTGGCCGTCGGGCTCTCCACCAGCGGCGGTTCGGCGAACCTGCTCCGCGGCCTGGAGGAGGCGGCGCGCCTGGGCATGGTGACGGTCGGGTTCGCCGGGTACGACGGCGGCCCGATGGCCGGATCCGGCGCCGTCGACCACCTCTTCGTCGTCCCGTCCGCCTCCGTGCACCGCATCCAGGAGGCGCAGACGACCCTGTACCACCGGCTGGGGGAGCTCACGCTCGCCGCGCTGCGGGACGCGCGGTGATGGACGCGCCGCCCCGGTCCAGGATCAGGATCCGGGTCGAGGGCATCGTCCAGGGGGTGGGGTTCCGGCCCTTCGTCCACGAGCTGGCCGGACGCTACGGGCTCGCCGGTTTCGTCGGCAACGACGGCGACGGCGTCTTCGCCGAGGCCGAGGGGGAGGCGTCCGCGCTGGCCGCCTTCGTCGCCGAGCTGGAGTCGCGGCCGCCGCCGCTGGCCCTCGTCGAACGGGTCACCACGAGCGCGGCGGAGCCCGCCGGGGAGCTCGGCTTCCAGATCGTGCCCAGTGTCCCGATGGCGGGGCGTTCGACGCTCATCTCCCCCGACATGGCGCCCTGTGCCCGGTGCCTGGGAGATCTCACCGATCCCGATGACCGGCGGTTCGGTTACGCCTTCACCAACTGCACCCATTGCGGCCCCCGGTTCACCATCACGGTCGATGTGCCCTACGACCGGCACAACACCACGATGAGCGGTTTCGAGCTGTGCGCCGGTTGCGAGCGGGAATACCGCGATCCGGCGGACCGGCGCTTCCACGCCCAGCCCGTGTGCTGCCCCGGCTGCGGGCCGTCGCTGCGGCTGCTGGGCGCCGATGGCGCGCCCGTCCCGGGCGACCCGCTCGCCGAGGCCGCCGCGTGGTTGCGCGACGGGCGGATCCTGGCGGTCAAGGGGCTCGGCGGCTACCACCTGGCCGTGCTCGCCGCGCGGGAGGAGGCCGTCCGCCTGCTGCGCGCCCGCAAGCGCCGGGAGGCCAAGCCGTTCGCCGTGATGGCGCCGGACCTCGCCGTCGCCCACACCCTGGCCGTGCTCGACGGGACCGCCGTCCGCCTGCTCACCGGGCCCCGCCGCCCCATCGTGCTCGCCCCGCGCCGTGCCGCCGCGCCCGTGGCCGAGGCGGTCGCGCCCGGCGCCGGGGAGCTGGGCGTGCTGCTGCCGTACACGCCCCAGCACCACCTGCTGGCCGCGCGGATCGGCGAGGCGTTCGTCCTGACCAGCGGCAACCTCCGCGACGAGCCGATCGTCCACCGGGACGCCGACGCGCTGGAACGCCTGGCGGGGCTGGCCGACGGGTTCCTGACCCACGACCGCCCCGTGCACGTGCGCGTCGACGACTCCGTGGTCCGCGTCTTCCGCGGCCGGGAGCTGCCGCTGCGCCGCTCCCGCGGCTACGCGCCCGCCCCGCTGGCGGTGCGCCTGCCCTTCCCCCGGCCCGTCCTGGCCTGCGGCGCCGGACTGAAGAACACCTTCTGCCTGGGCAGGGACGGCCGGGCGTTCCCGTCCCAGCACATCGGCGATCTGGCGAGCCATGAGACGCTGCGCGCGTTCACCGAGGGGATCGCCCATTTCCGCCGCCTGTTCGGCATCGATCCCGAGGTCGTCGCCCACGACCTCCACCCGGAGTACCCGTCCACGAAGTACGCGCTGGACCTGGCCCGCGCCGAGGGGCTGGCGCTCGCCGGCGTCCAGCACCACCACGCCCACCTCGCCGCCTGCCTGGCCGACAACGACGAGGACGGCCCCGTGATCGGCATCGCCTTCGACGGCCTGGGCTACGGGCCCGACGGCACCCTGTGGGGCGGTGAGCTGCTCGTCGCCGACCTGGCCTCCTACCGGCGGGCGGGCCACCTGGAGCCGGTGCCGATGCCGGGCGGCACGGCGGCGGTCCGCAGTCCCTGGCGCATGGCCGCCGCCCACCTCCAGGCCGCCTACGGCGGCGACCTCCCCGAGCTCTCCCTGGTCCGGCGCCGCGCCGCGCACTGGGAGGCGGTCTCCTCCCTGGCCCGCTCCGGGGTGAACTCCCCGCTCACCTCCAGCGCGGGCCGCCTGTTCGACGCCGTCGCCGCCATCGCGGGCGTCCGCGACGAGATCCACTACGAGGGGCAGGCCGCCGTCGAGCTGGAGCGGCACGTCGACCCGCACGAGCGCGCCGCCTACCCGGCGGAGGTACAGGACGGGGATCCCCTGGTCATCTCCTGCGCGGACCTGGTGCGCGGCGCGGCCGAGGACGTGCGCGCGGGCGCCGCCGCGGCGACGGTCGCCGCACGCTTCCACAACGGGCTCGCCGCCGCCGTCGTCCGGGCCGCGGTCGTCCTGCGCGACCGCACGGGCCTGGCGACGGCCGCCCTGTCCGGGGGCGTCTTCCAGAACCTCACCCTGCTCGCCCTGGTCGTGTCCGGCCTGGAGGACGCCGGTCTCCGCGTCCTCACCCACACCCGGACCCCGCCCAACGACGGCGGCGTCTCCTTCGGCCAGGCCGTGGTCGCCGCCGCCCGGGACCGGTCAGCAGATGCGGGGCAGCGGGTCGCCGACGAGTAGGTCGATGATGCGGGTGCCCCCGAAGGCGGTCTTCAGCAGGACGAGGCCCGAGGGCGCCGCCTCCACCCGGCCGACCAGGGCCGCGTCCCGGCCCTGCGGGTGGGAGCGGAGCGCGCCGAGAGCGGTGTCGGCGTGGTCTCCGTCGACGAAGGCCACGAAGCGGCCCTCGCACGCCACGTAGAGGGGGTCGATGCCGAGGAGCTCGCAGGCCCCGTTGACGGCGGGCCGGACCGGCACGGCCGACTCGTGCACGGTCATCGCGACACCGGCGGCCTGGGCGACCTCGTTGAGGACGGTCGCCACCCCGCCGCGCGTCGCGTCGCGCAGCATGTGCACCTCTTCGGGGAGGGCGTCCAGGAGGGCGGCGACCGGTTCGTGCAGGGGCGCGGTGTCGGAGACGACGTCGGCGGCCAGGTCCAGCTCGCCCCGGGCCAGCATGACGGTCACCCCGTGGTCGCCGACGGGGCCGGAGACGAGGATCGCGTCGCCGGGACGGACCCGGGCGGCGCCGAGCCCGCCGGACCGGTCCGCCAGGCCCGCGCCCGTGGTGGTGATGTAGCAGCCGTCGCCCCTGCCCCGCTGGACGACCTTGGTGTCACCGGTGACGATCGCGACGCCGGCGCGCCGCGCGGCGGCGGCCATGGACGCGGTGATGCGCCGCAGGTCCGCGACCGGGAAGCCCTCCTCCAGGATGAAGCCCGCCGACAGGTACAGGGGGCGGGCGCCCGAGACGGCCAGGTCGTTGACCGTGCCGTTGACGGCGAGGTCCCCGATGTCGCCGCCGGGGAAGAACACCGGGGAGACGACGTAGGAGTCGGTGGTCATGACCATCCGGGACTCCCCCAGCTCCAGGACGGCGCCGTCGTCCAGCGGCTCCAGGGCCGGGTTGGCGAACGCGCCGGCGAAGACGTCCTCGACGAGGGTCTGGGTGGCCTTGCCGCCCGCGCCGTGCGCGAGCGTGATGTGCTCCTCCCGCACCCTGGGGGCGCGCCGCCGCGCGCGTTCGATGCGGTCGAGCACCTGTTGTTCGGTCGTCGTCATGCGTGCGTCGCCTCCCGTGCGCGTTCTCTGGTGAACCGGCCGTAGTTGTAGTAGGCGGCGCAGGCGCCCTCCGAGGAGACCATGCACGTGCCGATGGGGGTCTCCGGGGTGCAGGCGGTGCCGAACACCTTGCACTCCCACGGCTTGATGACGCCCTTGAGCACCTCGCCGCACTGGCACGCCTTGGGGTCGGCGACCCGGACGCCCGGCAGGTCGAAGATCCGCTCGGCGTCGTGGGCGGCGAACTCCTCGCGCAGCCGCAGCGCCGAGTGGGAGATGAAGCCGAGCCCGCGCCACTCGAAGTGGGGGCGCAGCTCCATGGTCCGCCCGATGGCCTCCAGCGCCTTGGGGTTGCCCTCCCAGGGGACGACCCGCGCGTACTGGTTCTCCACCTCGCTGCGCCCCTCGGCGAGCTGCTCCAGCAGCATGTGCACCGACTGGAGCACGTCCAGCGGCTCGAAGCCCGCGCACACCAGCGGCCTGCCGTGGTCGCGGGCGATGAACTCGTACGGGCGGCAGCCGATGACGGTGGAGACGTGGCCGGGGCCCAGGAAGCCGTCCAGGCTGAGGCCGGGCGAATCCAGGATCGCCTTGATCGCCGGGATGATCGTGACGTGGTTGCAGAAGACCGAGAAGTTGGCGACGCCCTCGGCGGCGGCCCGCAGCACGGTCATCGCGGTGGAGGGCGCGGTGGTCTCGAAGCCGATCGCCATGAACACCACGCGGCGGCCGGGGTTCTCGCGCGCGATCCGCAGCGCGTCCAGGGGCGAGTAGACCATGCGGATGTCGGCGCCGCGCGCCTTGGCGTCCAGGAACGAGCCGGTGCCTCCGGGCACCCGCATCAGGTCGCCGAACGAGGTCATGATGACGCCGGGTTCGCGGGCGATGGCCATGGCGTCGTCGACGCGGCCCATCGGGATCACGCACACCGGGCAGCCCGGCCCGTGCACCAGCTCCACCTGCTCGGGCAGGAGGTCCTCCAGGCCGTGCTTGTAGATGGTGTGGGTGTGGCCGCCGCACACCTCCATGAACTTGTAGCGCCTGCCGGGCTCGCACAGCGCGGCGATCCGCGCGGCCAGCGCCCTGGCCCTGCCGCCGTCCCGGTACTCGTCGACGAACCGCATGCCGGTCCTTCCTCGTCGTTGTGGCCCGTCAGGTGATGTGGCCCGTCAGGCGATGTCGGAGCCCGCGATGGCCTCCAGCTCGTCGGCGTAGGCCTGGCCGAACCCTTCGAGCAGGGCCAGGGTCGCCGCCGCCTCCTCCTCGTCGATCTTCGACATGGCGAAGCCGACGTGCACCAGCACCCAGTCGCCGGGGCGCACGCCCTCCGGGCCGAGCAGGCCGGTGCTGATCGGCCGCCGGACGCCGGCGACCTCGACCGTGGCGAGGTCGCCGCGGCCGGGCAGGAGCTCCACGATCTCTCCGGGGATCCCGAGGCACATCCCGGTCACATCCGCCGGATGCGCAGGTAGCGCCGGATCGCCGGCAGGTTCTGCCAGAACAGGAACGCGGCGAACGCCCCCGCCGGCACGAGGATCGTGGACTTCCTCACGTGCGGCATGACTCTCCTTCCGCGAGGCGCGCGAAGAACGCCTCGATCTCCGGCCACACCCGGGTGCCCCCGGACAGGCCCTTCCAGGTCCCGCGGATGAGCGCCACCAGCCGGTAGCAGTCGGCCACGGGCACCAGCCATCGTTCGTCGGCGTCGCGGACCTTGTTGACCAGCAGCGCTTCGACGCCCGGTCCCAGGGTCTCCAGCGGAGGGCAGCCGGCGACCGCCGCCGCCCAGGCCGCCGGTTCGACCGTCCACCGGGTGGTCCCCATCGGGCTCGGGTAGTGCGCGGTGACGGCGTCCTGGGCGTCGCGGGTGAAGAACGCCAGCCCGACCGGGACGCCCAGGTCGTCGGGGCGTACGCCGGTGAGCCGGATCCTGCGGTCGGGCACCCGCCGGTAGCGGCCGCTCTCCTGGGGGAACAGCACGGCGCAGGCGCGGCAGGCGCACAGCAGGGACTCGCCGCGCTCGTCGAGGAGGTGGGCGTGCTCCTCCCCGGTCGGGACTCCGCACATCCCGCACGGTTCGGCTCCCCGGCGGGAGCGGGACTCCGCGCGCCGGATCATCCGGCCGAGCGCCGTCGCGTTCACGGCGCCGCCTTCGGAGCGGCGGCGCCCAGCAGCGACTCGACCGGGATGAAGGCGGCCTTCCGGCGCGCCGGGCTCACCTGGACCTCGGTCAGTTCCGGCGCGGTCGCCAGCACCGCGTCCCGCACCACCTCCGCCGCCTGTCCGGGGCCGCCGCAGCCGCCGCCCGCGAGCACGACGCGGGCCACGGTGCCCTCCACGCCGTCGAACCGCGCCTCGCCGCCGCGCAGGAGCGGGCGGAGCCGCTCCAGCGCCCGTCCGACCCGCTGCTCCAGCGGCTCGGGGTGGAGTTCGTGCAGGACCAGCAGGTGACCGACGAGCTCGTCGCCGGTCAGCGCCTCGGCCTCGGGCACCTGTTCCAGGACCCGCGCCAGCGCCTCCCCGTACACCTCGGTGAGCAGGGTGACGGCGTCCAGCGCCTTGGCCGCGGTCGCGCCCGGGATCGTCTCCAGTTCGCCGAGCACCTCTTCGAGCCGGGTCAGCCGGTCGGCGACGGCGGGGGCGTCCAGCCGCTCAGCCATGGGAGGCCCCGAACATCGGCGAGTGCAGCTTCTCCAGGGTGCGGCCCTTGCCGAGGTACATGTGCACGCCGCAGGGCAGGCACGGGTCGAAGCTGCGCACGGCGCGCATGATGTCGACGCCGCGGAAGTCGTCCGGCCCGTTCTCCTCGAAGATCGGCATGTCCTGCACCGCGTCCTCGTACGGGCCGGGCGTGCCGTAGATGTCGCGCGGGCTGGCGTTCCAGGGCGTGGGCGGGTACGGGTGGTAGTTGGCGATCTTCTTGTCGCGGACCACCAGGTGGTGCGACAGCACGCCCCGCACCGCCTCGTGGAAGCCCGCGCCGATCGCCTCGTCCGGGACGTCGAACGGCTGGAAGACCTCACAGTCCCCCGATCGGACCAGGCCCAGCGCCTGTTCGACGAAGTGCACCGCCATCGCCGCGGCGTAGGCGATGAAGTAAGTGCGGGCGCGGTTGCGCTCGATCGCGTTGGACCACAGCGGGATGCGCCACTCCAGCGTCGTCTCCGGCAGCTTCTCGCCGCGGGGCAGCGAGATCCGCACGCTCGAGCCGGTGGACTTCACGTACGGCGTGTCCACGAGGCCGGCCAGGGCGGTGGTGTAGAGCCGGGCGAAGGCGCCGCCGCCGGTGTCCAGGGCGAGGTGCTGGTCGGAGGCCTGGTCGTACCAGCGCGGGCTCATCACCCAGCTGTACTTGTCGCCGAAGTCGCGTTTCTGCGGCACGGGCAGCGTGGTCTGGTTCCACGGGTGGCGCATGTCGACCGGGTTGCCGAGCGGGTCGGTGGGGACGAACGGCTCGGTGTTCACCCAGTCGTCGTAGTAGGAGCTGCCCAGCAGGATGCGGATGCCGAGGTTGATGTCGACGAGGTCGGTGGTGAGCAGCCGGCCGTCCACGATGATGCCGGGCGTCACGAACATCGACCTGCCCCAGTCGCTCATCGTCTCGTAGCGGTAGTCGACGACGTTCGGGTCCTGGAAGGCGCCCCAGCAGCCGAGCATGACGCGGCGGCGGCCCACCTCCTCGTAGCCGGGCAGCGCCTCGTAGAAGAAGTCGAAGACGTCGTCGTTCATGGCGACGGCCTTCTTCACGAAGTCCACGATCTTCATCAGCCGCGTCAGGTAGTCGGTGAAGAGCGTCGGCGTCGGCACCGTCCCCACGCCGCCCGGGTAGACGGTGGAGGGGTGCACGTGCCGCCCCTCCATCAGGCAGAACATCTCGCGGGTGATGCGGCTGACGCGCAGCGCCTCCTTGTAGACCTCGCCCTCGAACGGGTTGTACGCGGTCATGATGTCGGCGATCGTGCGGTACCCGTGGACCCCGGAGTTCGGCGCGAGGGTCTCCCGGGCCCGCCGCAGCACGCTCGGGTTGGTGTCCTTGACCATGGCCTCGCAGTAGTCGACGAAGACCAGGTTGTCCTGGAAGATCGTGTGGTCGAACAGGTACTCGGCGGCCTCGCCGAGATTGATGATCCACTCGCCCAGCGGCGGGGTCTTGATCCCGTACGCCATGTTCTGCGCGTACACCGAGCACGTGGTGTGGTTGTCGCCGCAGATGCCGCAGATGCGGCTGGTGATGAACCCGGCGTCGCGCGGGTCCTTGCCCTTCATGAAGACCGAGTAGCCGCGGAACATCGAGGACGTCACATGGCACTCGGCGACCTTCCGGTTCGCGAAGTCGATCTTCGTGTAGACGCCGAGGTTGCCGATGATGCGGGTGATCGGATCCCACGACATCTCGACCAGCTGGCCGGGCGACCCGGCCCGTGCCGTGCGTGGATTGGTGATGGCCATCTTTCGCGGTCCTCCCCCGCTACCTGCGAGCTCGCTTGTGCGGCCGGTAGCCGCTGGTCAGCACGTCACGGTTGTGGTGCCACTTGGGCTCCTTGTTCACCGTGCCCTGGGTGATGCCGCGCATCCGCCGGATGAACGCCCCGTAGGGCTTGATGAGCGTGGACGACAGCCGCGCCCCCGGCGGCTCGTCCATGAACGGCATGAACTTGTCGGGGAAGCCCGGCATCGTGCAGGCGATGCAGATGCCGCCGACGTTCGGGCAGCCGCCGACGCCGCCCATCCAGCCGCGCTTGGGCACGTTGCACTTGACGACCGGGCCCCAGCACCCGATCTTCACCAGGCACTGCTGGGAGTTGTAGGTGTCGGCGAAGACGGCCTGCTCGTAGGAGGCCGCGCGGTCGCATCCGTCATGCACGGTGTTGCCGAACAGCCAGGTCGGACGAAGCATCTCGTCCAGCGGGGGCGGCGGCGCGGTCCCGGCCGCGTGGTAGAGCAGCCAGGTGAGGGTCTCCATGAAGTTGTCGGGCTGGACGGGGCAGCCCGGGACGTTGACGATGGGCAGGCCGCCCCGGGAGGTGAAGTCCCAGCCGAGGTAGTCGGCGAGGCCCATCGACCCCGTCGGGTTGCCCTCCATGGCGTGGATGCCGCCGTAGGTGGCGCAGGTGCCCGCGGCGACCACCGCCCAGGCCCGCGCCGACAGCGCGTCGATCCACTTGTCCAGCGTCAGCGGCTCGCCCGTCACCGGGTCGTTGCCGAAAGAGGTCCAGTAGCCCTCGCCGTTGATCTTCTCGTTGGGGACCGAGCCCTCCAGGACGAAGATGAAGGGCTCCAGCTCCCCGGCCGCGGCCGCCCGGAAGGGGGCGAGGAACTCCTCACCGCCCAGCGTGGGCGAGAGCACCTTGTTGTGCAGGTGCACCTTGGGCAGGCCCGGTATCAGGCCGCCGACGACGTCCTCGATGGCGGGCTGCGAGGCGGCCGTGACCGAGACGGTGTCGCCGTCGCAGCTCATCCCCTCGGAGATCCAGAGGATGTGGACCTCCTCGAACCCCGTGCCGGGGCCGGTGGCGCTCTCCCTCGTGGCGGTCATCGCCGATCCCTCCTTCAGCCGCCCGTACTCGCGGGCTCGTCGACGGTGATGGACTCCAGGACCGCGCCGCTCCCCGCGGCGACCTCGATGTCGAGGCCGCCGCAGCGCGGGCAGGCGACCAGGTGCATGGCGTCGTCGGCCGGGGTGCTCGCGCCGCAGGCGCGGCAGCGCACCGTGCCCGGCTCCTGCACCACGTCCAGCAGGGCGTCCGCGGCGGGAGTGCCCGCCGTCGCCAGCCGGTACCCCTGGTCGATCACCGCCGGATCCACGGGATGGCCGCTGATCCGCACCCGTACGCCGCGGACGCGCCGGCCGTCGGCGCGTTTCAGCACGGCCTCGGCGATGGCGTCGCACAGCCCCCACTCATGCATCGGTACGCTCCCTCGTGTCCGGTTCACCGGCCGGGGCCGCCGCGGCCTCGGCTCTGGCCAGCTCGGTGACCAGGCGGACCGCCTCGGGCACGGCGGCGGCCACCGGCTCCGTCAGGCCCATGCCCTCCTCCACCGAGGCGGGGCGGCAGCCCGCCACCAGCACGCGGCCCGCCTCGCCGCCGAGCCTGCGCAGCAGCAGGAGCACGGCCAGCGGGTGCAGGCCGTGCGCGTCGACGGGGACGGCGCCGCCCGCCGCGTCGAGCTCCGCCGCGCCGACCTCGAGGACCTCCAGCGTGCCCGGCGGGCCCTCCAGCGGGAGGGCGTCCACCATGATCAGCGTGTCGGGGGGACGGTCGAGCAGCTCGTAGGCCAGGTGGACGCCGCGGATGCCGTAGTCGGCGACCCGGACGCCGCCGGGCAGGGCCGCGGCGTCGATCCGGCGGACGACCTCGACGCCGAAGCCGTCGTCGCCCAGGAACACGTTGCCGATGCCCGCCACCAGGACGTCGCGCTCCGCCCCGCTCATTCGGGCACCCCCGGCAGGGGCTCGACCTCGTCGGGGGCGAAGTAGCGGTAGCGCCCGTACCAGCGGTCCAGTTCCGCGGCGGGGTCGTCCTCGACGGTGACGGCCAGGTGCACGGCGTCGTCGACGTCGACCAGCACCTTCTCCACCAGGGCGGTGCGGCCCGCCAGGAAGCGGTCCTGGGGGTCGGTGCCGTGCGTGCGCGGGCGCAGCCTCACCCGGCTGCCCGGGCCCACCCGCACCCCGGCCACGACGGTCTCGGCCGGGCCGCCGGCGTCCCCGGCGTCCCCGGTGCCCTCGGCGCCTTCCGGGGGGCGCAGCACCCCGTGCAGCCGCTCGAAGACCTCGGGCGGCATGGTGTCGACGCGGTCCAGGATCGCCGCGGCGCGCGCGTCGGTGGCGCGGGCCTCCCGCTTCTCGGCCTCGGTCAGGGTGAGGGCGCGCAGCGAGAGGATCTCGTCGATCTCCCCGGAGTCGTGCAGGTCGCCGGGGCTCTCGGGGGCGACGCGCGGGTGGTCGTACAGCAGGATCGGCGACGACAGGAGCAGTTCGTGGTCCTCCGCGGCGCCCGCCAGGACCGGGAAGGTGTGGACGTTCCGGCAGGAGCGGACCGCGGCGCGGGCCCAGTCCGGCGGTTCGAGCAGCGAGACGAAGGAGGGGCCGCGCGCGGCCAGCAGGAGGTGGCAGGCCAGCGGGGAGAACCGCAGCGCCTCGTCCCGGCTCATGCCCGCCGGGATGCCGCGCGCGGCGTTCTCCACCCGGACCCGCAGCCGGGTGAGGGGCCCCGCCGGGCCGCTGCCCGCGGGCTCCGCCGAGACGCGCACCTTCACCGACAGCGGCCAGCGCTCGCGCACGATCCGGCCGGCGGGCCGCCCCTGATCGTCCCGGACCGTCTCGGCGTCCAGGCCGCTGCCCACCGCCAGGGGGAACACCGTCTCCTCGCCGTGGCGCACGGGCAGCCGCAGGGAGAACTCCCTGGGCACCGCCTCGTCGAACCCGATCTCCCTGCGGTCGCCGAGGTCGAGGACCTCCACGGGGCGGTACCGGCCGCTGTCGTGGCGCTCCACGGTCCTGCGCTGCAGCTGGAGGAACCGGACGGTGCACACCGCCGCCTCCGCGGCGCCGTGCAGCAGGCACTCGGTCCGCTGCCACCACCCCTCGGCCGAACCGGCGACACCGGTGTCCTCCGGGCCGCGGGCGCGCGTCCACTCCGGCGGGGTGAGCACCCCGAACTGCCAGCGCACCCGGTTCTTCGGCGACGAGCGCCGGTAGGGGTACAGGAGGTATCCCTCGTACAGGATCGCGTCGGCCACCGCCCGCACCGGGGCGAAGACGTCCTCAGCGCCGACCGGCCTCGCCCCCATGCGCGTCACGCCCTTCACGAAAACGGCGCCGCGCCGTGCTCATGCCGCGCGGCGGACATCTCTCCACGAGCAACCGTTTTCGTTCTATCAACGGGTACCGGCCTCGGTAAGTGGAGCCGTCACCTAAGTGACAAAGGCACCTACCCTTCCGGGCAGGTGCCTTTGTGAAGAATGCGACGTCACATCATCGGTTGAAATAGGTGTAGTCGGTGATGTAGAAACCGCCGTCGCCCTGGGCGTGCCATTTCGCCTTCTTGTTATGGACCAGGCGGCCGTCGACGTAGACGCGGAGGCGGTGCGGCCGGATCGCCACGGTGCTGATCCACGCCCCGTGCCCGCGGCGCACCTTCCTCGCCTGCGTGTAGCGGGCGACCTTGTCGGTGCCGTCCTGGGCCGAGGGGACGCAGCGGTTCTTCTTCCGGCAGTACGCGAAGTGGTGCTCCAGGTAGATGCGCTTGCCGCTCAGGCTGGACAGCACCATCTTCACGTTCTCGGCCGGCGCCGCCTGGACGGGCGAGGCCGGGCCGATCACGAGGGCGAGGGCGGCCGCGGACGAGACCACACGGGAGGAGAATCGCATCCCCCGATCCTCGGTCCCGGCCCGCCCCGCCGCCCAGGGACCGCGGTCCCGTCCGGGCCGGACCCGAAGGCCGGCCCGGCCGCCCTCACCGGCCGGTCAGCCGCAGCAGCCAGCGGCGCGACCTGTCGTTGTCGCAGGTGAACTGGAGAGCCTCGACGTTGTTCGCGGTGCTCCGCCCGCCGGCGATCGTCAGGCACTTGCCCGTCCGGTTGTTCCTGATCTGGTACTGCCCGTTGGACGCGACCTGCCGGATCGTCCAGCGGCGCGACCGGTCGCGGTCGCAGGTGAACTGCACGGCGCGCACGTTGTCGGCGGTGCTCCGCCCGCCCTCGATCGTCAGGCACTTGCCCGTCTGGCTGTTCCTGATCTGGTAGGTCTGGCCGCGGCCCACCCGGTTCAGCGTCCAGCGGCGCGACCGGTCGGTGTCGCAGTCGAACTGCACGGCGTTCATGTTGTTGGCGGTGCTCCGGCCGCCGGCGATCGTCAGGCATTTCCCGGTCTCGGCGTTGACGAGCATCACCGCGTTGGTCGTCGGCAGCGCCGCCGCCGCGTCGGTGTGCGCCGCGTGGGCGGGCAGCGCCGTGGCCAGCAGTGCCGATCCCACGAGGACCGGCGCGAAGAACCGGCGGCCGTGTTGATGAGCGGGCATGACTTTCTCCTCCCCCGAAAAGGGACTGGGTCAGTTCACCCGTCTCCTGCCCCCATGGTCATCACATTAATATCCATCACTCCGTTCAACCAACAAAGCATTCTTTACCCGGCCAAGAAACCAAATTGCAATTGTCCAGAAAAATCGCTTTTTTCGGTTCGGTGCCGGCGTTAGGATCGCCGACCATGGAAGAGATCATCGGACGCTGGCGGGAAGTCAACCGTGCCAACTGGGACGAACGGGTGCCCATCCACCTCTCCGGATCGTTCTACGACCTGCCGGGGTTCCGGGAGAAGCGCGATGTCCTGCGGGACTTCGAGACCGCCGAGGCCGGCGACGTCACCGGCAGGAGCCTGGTGCACCTGCAGTGCCACTTCGGCCAGGACACCCTGTCCTGGGCCGCCCGCGGGGCCCGGGTGAGCGGCCTGGACTTCTCCGGCCCCGCCGTGGAGGCCGCACGGGTGCTCGCCGCCGACCTCGGGATCGACGCGCGGTTCGTCCAGGCCGACGTGTACGACGCGGTCGAGGCGTTCGAGGGCGCGACCTTCGACATCGTCTACACCGGCTTCGGGGCGCTGCTCTGGCTGCCGGACCTGCCGCGCTGGGCACGGGTGGTGGCCGACCTGCTCAAGCCGGGCGGGTTCCTCTACCTGGCGGAGTTCCACCCCTTCACCAACATCCTGGACGACGCGACGGGCGGTACCGTCACCCACGACTACTTCGACGAGAGTGCCCAGATCTGGGACGATCCGGGCAGCTACGCCGATCTGTCGGCCGAGACCCGCAACAACGTCTCGGTCTCCTGGGACCACACTCTGGGAAGCGTGGTGTCGGCCATCGCCGGGGCGGGGCTGCGCATCGAGTTCCTGCACGAGCACGAGGACACTCTCTTCCCCCGGTACGGCAACCTCCAGGCCGGATCAAACGCCGTCTACCGGCGGCCCGAGGGCCTGCCCCGCATCCCGATGATGTACTCCATCCGGGCGGCCAAGGGCTGAGGCGGGCTCAGCCGGCGGCCGGGTCCTCGGAATAGGTGATGCGCACATGGTCGGTGAGCGGGATCGCCTGGCAGGCCAGGACCCAGCCGTCGGACAGGTCCGCCTCGTCGAGGACCTCGTTGGCGAGCATCTTGACCTCGCCCTCGACGACGCGGCAGGCGCAGGCGCTGCACGCGCCCTCCCGGCAGGAGTAGGGCGCCTCGACTCCCCCTGCGAGCAGGACGTCCAGCAGGGGCGTCCCCTCAGGCCAGGCATGGGAGGTGACGGAGCCGTCGAGTTCCGCCTCCAGGGTTCCGCCGGCGCCCTCGACGGGCTCCGGCGCCGCGAACGGGTCGCCGCCGAGGGAGACGAACCGCTCGACCTTGGGCCTGGCGGCGCCCAGGCCCGCCAGCGCCTCGCAGCAGGCGTCCATGAAGCCGCCGGGCCCGCAGACGAACGCCTCGTAGGCCTGGTAGGGCCGCAGCAGCGACGCGAGCCGCGGCGCCGCGGGGAGCCCCTGCACCGACTCCAGCCAGTGGACGACGGTCAGCCGGTCGGGGTGGGCGGCCGCCAGCTCGCGCAGGGCGGCCGCGAAGATGACGGATTCCTCGTCCCGGTTGGCGTAGACGAGGACGATCCGCCCCCTCCCCCGGGCCAGCGCCGTCTTGAGGATCGACAGCACCGGGGTGATGCCGCTGCCGCCCGCCAGCAGCAGGAAGTCCCCGTCCGGGGAGCGCGGGGTGAACACCCCGGACGGAGGCAGCGCCTCCAGGACCGAACCGGCGGCCACGTTGTCGCAGATCCAGTTGGAGGCGTGCCCTCCGGTGACCCGCTTGACGGTGACCATCAGCCGTTCTCCCGGCCCGCAGCACAGCGAGTAGCACCGCGCCGTGCCGTCGGGCAGCCGCAGCGTCAGGAACTGCCCGGGAGCGAACGGCAGCGCGGCGTCGAACACCAGGGTGTGCGCGTCGGCCGTCTCGCGGACGACCTCGGCGACGGTGAGGTGCAGGGATTCAGTCATCGGAGGAAACTTTCACGAGGCCTTCGCGCACCGCCCGCTCGATCAACGCGCGCAGCGCACCGCAGTGGGTGACGCATGCCGCGTACTCTCCGCCCGCCACCCGCGAGGAGATCTCCTCGCAGGTGACGGCGGCGTCGGTCGTCCACTGGACGCTGGTGTGCGCAAGGCTGTTCTTCTTCACCAGGACGCGGGTTCCGCACGTCCGGCAGCCGACCTCTTGCATTCCTAGCCCCGCATCGTCTCGCGCATCGACTTCGGGATCATGGAGAAGGAGACGCCGTTCGCGACGTTCTCCGCGACCTCCTCCTTCCACGCCTCGACGGCCCGCTCGGTGTCGATCTCGAACTCGAACCGGTCGACCATCTCGGGCGTGACGTCCTCGACGTCCACGTAGAACTGCTCGTACCAGCGGCGCAGCTGGTAGACGGGGCCGTCCTGGTCGCACAGCAGCGGGTTGTCGATGGCCGCCTTGTTGCGCCAGATCTCGATGTCCTGCATGAATCCGAGCCCGATGCCGTCGCCGACCTGCTTGGCCATGGCGTCGGCCTCCTCGTCGCCCATGCCCGGGAACTTCTTGACGATCACGCCCCACTGGAGCATGAAGCTGTCGTTGGAGATCGGGTAGTGGCAGTTGATCAGCACGCTCTCCACCGTGCTGCCCGACGCCTCGTTCCAGAGGTAGTCGATCATGTAGGAGGGGCCGTGGTAGGCGGCCTCCGACCGCTGCCTGATCTGCTCGGTCTCCGCGCCCGGGACCAGCCCGAGGTTGGCGTCGTCGCGCGAGTACCCGTCGTAGTACTGCGTGGCGATGTGCCCCTCGAAGACGTTCTTGAAGTATGTCGGGAGCGCGAAGTGCACGTAGTAGAAGTGCGCCATGTCCACGACGTTGTCGACGATCTCCCGGCAGTGGGAGCCGTCCACCCGCAGCTGGTTCCAGGTCCACGACGACCACTCGTCGCTGTAGGCGCCCTCGATTTGGGGGATGGTCACCTCCGGCGGCGGCGGGTTGCCCTGCGGGTCGTTGTAGACGAACAGCTGCTGGTTGACCTCGAGGGTCCGCCACGCCCTGGTGCGCGCGGCGCGGGGGACACGGGTGGCGTAGGGGATGCCCGCGCACTTGCCGTCCCCGCCCCAGCGCCAGTCGTGGAAGGGGCAGGCGACGGCGTCGCCCTTGACGGTCCCCTGGGTGAGGTCGCCGCCCATGTGGGGGCAGTAGGCGTTGAGCACCTTCAGCTCACCGCCGGCGCCCTGGAAGACGACGAGCTTGGTGCCGAACGCCTCGACGGCGTGCGGCTTGCCGTCCTTGAAGGTCTCGGCGAGGCCGAGGCAGTGCCAGCCCCGGGCGAAGCGGGCGGGCGGCGGCGCGGACTCGATGACGCGGTGGTTCATGCGGTGGCTCCCTGTGCAGCGATGTGGGTGGCGGCGACATAGCCGAAGGTCATCGCCGGGCCGAGCGTGGCGCCCGGTCCGGGGTAGGTCTCGCCGGTGACGGCGGCCGAGCAGTTGCCGGTGGCGTACAGGCCCTCGATCACCGAGCCGTCGTGCCGCAGCACGCGCGCCTCGGTGTCGGTGACCAGCCCGCCCTTGGTGCCGATGTCGCCGGGGACGACGGGCACCGCGTAGAACGGGCCCTTCATGGGGCGGAGGTTGGGGTTGGGCAGCGTCGGGTCGCCGTAGTAGTTGTCGTAGGCGCTGTCTCCGCGGCCGAAGTCCTCGTCCTTGGCGCCGGCGGCCATGGCGTTGAAGCGCTCGATGGTCGCCTTCAGCCTGTCCGCGGGGACGCCGATCTGCGCCGCCAGCTCCTCGGCGGTCTCACCGCTCTTGAGGAATCCGGTGGACTTCCAGTCCTTCGGGAACGGCTGCCCGGGGAACAGGCCGACCCAGACGTACTTCCGGTGCGCCCACTCGTCGATGATCATCCACGAGGTCATGGCCTTCTCGCCGTGCTCGTACATCCGGTCGAGGAACTCGTGGTACGGCAGGGTCTCCTTGACGTACCGGTCGCCCTCGGCGTCGACGATGACCATCGAGGGGACGGCGCGGTCGGCCACGAGGAAGAACAGCTTCCCGTCGGGGGTCGGCACCGAGGGCGCACCCCAGACCTTGTCCATCAGATCGACCGCGGCGCCCGCGGCCAGGCCCGCCCGCAGCGTGTCGCCGGTCTGGCCCTCCGAGGCGTGCGTCCACGCGGTCTTCGTCGGCTTCGGCAGGTACTGCTCGCGCAGTTCCTGGTCGTGGGAGAAGCCGCCGGCGGCGAGGACCACTCCCCCGCGCGCCCGGATGGCCACCTCCCGCCCGTTCCGGAGCACCTTGATGCCGGTGACCCGGCCGTCCTCCACGACGAGGTCCTGGAAGGGGGTGGACAGCCACAGCTCTCCCCCGGCCTCGCGGAGCGCCAGCCGCAGCCGCGCCACCAGCGCCTCGCCGAGCGACAGCAGTTTCTGGCCGGTGAGCAGCGCCTTCACGGCCCGCAGGCCGACGACCAGAGAGGTCTGCTTGCCCTTCCAGGTGCGCATGACCATGTTGAGCTTGCCGAACTCGCCGGACGTCATCGTCAGCCCGTACGTGGGCAGCCCCGCCCGGCGCAGGTTCTTGAACTCGGGGCCGAGCTTCTTGCCGTCGATGATGCACGGCTCGACGGAGCGCCCCTGCGGCTTCCCGCCGGGTGCCTCCGGGTAGTAGTCGGAGTAGCCCGGCGTGTACATGAACCGCACGTGGGAGGTCTCGCGGTCGAAGAACTCGACCATCTCCGGACCGCGCGTCAGGTAGGCCTCCTTGCGGTCGGCCGGCACCCGGTCGCCCACGGTCGCGTCCATGTACGTACGCGCGTTCTCCAGCGTGTCGCGCTCGCCCGCGCGCTCCAGGTACACGTTGTTCGGCACCCAGATCGCGCCGCCGGACAGGGCGCTGGACCCGCCGTACTTGTCGGTCTTCTCCACCACCAGCGCGGACAGGCCGCGCCGGCCTGCGGTGGCCGCCGCGGCCAGGCCCCCCGCGCCCGAGCCGACGACGACCACGTCGTACTCGTGGTCCCAGGTCGTGCCGCGGGTCACTGGTGGCCCCAGTAGGCGTCCTCGGTGATCTCCTTGACGGTCCAGGTCGCATCGTCGACGAGGATCGCGTCGTAGCCGTACTCGACCTGGAACGGGCCGGGGGTGGCGGCGTAGAAGGAGACCATCTTGTCGTTGGTGTGCCGGCCGAGGGACTGCTGGACGGCGTGGCCCGCCTTGTTGAAGCGGTCGAGGCCGCGGCCGACCTCGTCCAGGCTGGAGAGCTCCAGCATGAAGTGGAGGAGCATGCCGGGCATCGGCATCTCGCACAGGCCGAGGCTGTGGTGGCGGGCGTTGACGCCGAGGAACCGCACCCAGTTCATCTGCCCCTCCGGACCGCCGAACGTGGCGGCGGGGAAGCGGATGGAGTCGCGGTGGCGGAACCCGAGCAGCTCGGTGTAGAAGGCGAAGGACGCCTCGATGTCGGAGGCCGACAGCACGATGTGCCCGAGCCCGAGGTCGCCCGCCAGGAACCTGTTGCCGTACGGGTTCACCTGCGGCGCGTGGTTCATCGCCGGGGAGTAGTAGATCTCCAGGTGGTTGCCGTTGGGGTCGTCGACGTGCACGAGCGCCTCGACACGGCAGTCGGCCGCCTCCTCGGCGGTGCCGGGGGTGACGGTGTGGCCCGCCTTCTCCAGCCGCTCGACGGTCTCGGCGAGGGCGCGGGCGTTGGCGACCTCCCAGCCCGCGGCCAGCAGCCGGTCGGCCTCGCCCGGCAGGAAGGTGAAGCGGTTGGCGTACTCGTCGTGCCGGAGGTACAGGGCGTTCTCGTCCGGCCCGGTGACGGTCTCCAGGCCGAGGACCTCGGCGCCGAAGGTGCGCCATGCGTCGAGGTCGGCGGTCTCGAAGCGCAGGTAGCCGAGGGAAGTGATCATCAGGACTCCAGGAAGCTGAGGGTGACGCGGTTGAACTCGTCGAAGCGCTCGGTCTGCGCCCAGTGGCCGCAGTGCGGGAAGACGTGCAGCCGCGCGTTCGGGATGGTCTTGAGGGCCACGAGCGCGCCGTCGAGGGGGTTGGCGCGGTCCTCGCGGCCCCAGGTCAGCAGCGTCTCGTGGCGGATCTTGTAGGCCTCGCGCCAGAGCATGCCGTCCTCGGCCATGGCCGGGTCGGCGAAGGTCGCGGCCATCGCGGCGTTGCCGCGCGCGGTCTCGGGATCGGTCGCCGAGGCGAGGCGGTCGGCGATGAGCTCCTCGGTGACCAGCGACGGGTCGTGGGCCAGGGCGGTGAGGAAGGCGACGAGGCGCTCGCGGGACGGGGCGGCCGAGAACTCGAAGAGCCGCTTGATGCCCTCGGTCGGGTCGGCGGCCAGCACGTTCAGGCTGACCCCGCCCGGACCCATGAGCACCAGCTTCGCGACACGGTCGGGATGGTCGATGGCCATCCGCGCCGCGGTGCCGCCGCCCAGGGAGTTGCCGAGCACGTGCGCCCGCTCGATGCCCAGGTCGTCCATGAGCCCGACGACCGCGTCGGCGGAGGCGGTGAAGAACTGCTTCTCGAAGCGCTCGGGCTTCACCGACCGCCCGTAGCCGGGCTGGTCGACGAGCAGGGTGCGGAAGTGCTCGGCGAACACCGGCAGGTTGGCGCCGAAGTTGCTCGTCCCCGACGCCCCGGGGCCGCCGCCGTGCAGCATGATCAGCGGGTGCCCCTCGCCCGCCTCGGTGTAGAACAGGCCGTTCCGCGTGGTCCCCTCGATCACATCATCACGTCCGTCACCTCGAGGCCCAGGGCGCCCTGGCCGTACATGGTGAGCGCGCGCTCGGGGTCGTTGACGGCGTGGACGCGTCCGGCGTGGGCGTCGCGCCAGGCCCGCTGGACGGCGTTGCCCGAGGTCAGCGCGCGCCCGCCGGCGTTCTCGAACAGCAGGTCCACCGCCTTGATCGCGCGCTGGGTGGCCATCACCTGGTCGCGGCGGGTGACGAGGCGCAGCTTCAGCGGCAGTTCCTCGCCCGCCTCCGCGAGCCGCCGCTGCTCGGAGATGTTGCGGCTGAGCTGGAGCCATGCCGCGTCGATCTCGCTGGCGGCGGTGGCGATGCGGACCTGGGCGTGCGGGTCCTCGGCCACCTTCTGGTTGCCGTAGGAGACGCGGTACCGCTCCCGGGTGACCTGGATGTAGGAGTCGAGGGCGCTCTGGGCGATGCCGACGACCGGGACGGAGATCGTGGTGGAGAAGACCGCGGCGAACGGCAGCCGGTAGAGGGCGGAGGTGTTGACCGCGTTGCCGGGGCAGTCCAGCGCGCTGGTGTGCGCGAAGCTCAGCGTGCGGTGCTCGGGGACGAAGACGTCCTCGACCAGGATGTCGTTGCTGCCGGTGCCGCGCAGGCCCACGGTGTCCCAGACGTCGATGATCTGGTAGTCGGAGCGGGGCAGAAGGAAGGTGCGCATGTCGACCGGGACGCCGTCGGCGCCCAGGATCATGCCGCCGAGGAAGACCCACTGGGCGTGGTCGCAGCCGGAGGAGAAGCTCCAGCGCCCGCTCACCCGGAAGCCGCCCTCGACCGGGGTGATCCTGCCGACCGGCGCGTAGGACGAGGAGATGCGGGTGTCGGGGTCCTCGCCCCACACCTCGCGCTGGGCCTCGTCGGGGAACAGGCCGAGCTGCCACGGGTGCACGCCCAGGACGGAGGCGACCCAGCCGGTCGAGCCGCAGGCGGCGGCGATCTCCTTGACGGCGGTGTAGAAGAGGACGGGGTCGGCCTCGTAGCCGCCGTAGCGCTTGGGCTGCAGCAGCCGGAAGAAGCCGGTGCCGGCCAGCTCGTCGATCGTGGCCTCGGGAACCCGCCGCGCCTCCTCGGCCTCGGCGGCCCGCTCGCGGATGGTCGGGACGAGGGCACGCACGGCCTCGAGAACCTGCTCGCTCAATTCATGCTCCTTGCTCGTCGTCCTGTGAGCTGGCTCACGGACGGATTGCGTGTACGTTAGGCGAGATGTTCCAATTAGAAATAGTGGCTTTCCCGGTTACCGGGAAAGCAAGGCCGCCTCCCGGAACGACGCAGGAGCTCGCCCATGACCGTCCCCGCCACCGCCGCCGCCCCCGGCCTCGAGTCGTCGATGCTCGCGCGGGCCGCGCGGATCATGTACTGCTTCACCGCCGCCACGCCCGAGCTGACGCTGACCGACATGGCGCGCCGCACCGGGCTGCCGAGCTCCTCGGTGCACCGCATCCTCGACCAGCTCGTCCAGCTCAGAGCGCTGGAGCGGGCGGGCTCCCGGTACCGGCTGGGCCTGGGCCTGCTCGAGCTGGGGGCGCTGGCCGCCCAGCAGAACCGGCTCCGCGAGGCCGCGTCCCCCCACCTGCACCGCCTGCACGCCGCCACGCGGGTGCCCGTGCACCTCGCGATCCCGGACGGCCACGAGATCATCTACCTGGAGAAGGTCGGCGGCCCGCCCGCCGGGGGCGCCCCCACGCGGCTGGGCGGCCGCCAGCCCGCCTACTGCACCGGAGCGGGCAAGGCGATGCTCGCCTTCGCCGACGAGGAGGAGGTGGCCGGGGTGCTCGGGGCGGGCCTGGCGCCGCGCACGCCCGCCACGATCACCGACCCGCAGGCGTTCCGGCGGGAGCTGGCGGGCATCCGCGAGCGCGGCATCGCCCTGGACCGCGAGGAGAACCACCGCGGCGTCGTCTGCGTCGCGACGCCGCTGCGGGACGGCCTGGGCCGCCCCGTCGCGGCGATCTCGCTGTGCGGCGCGCCGGGCAGGCTGAACCCGCAGGCGCTGACCCCGCCGCTGCTGATGGCGGCCCGGGACGTGCGGCGCGCCCTGTCCGCACGCCGGGGGTGAACCGCCGCCGGCCCGCGGTCATCCCGCCCGGAAGTGCGGGATGACCGTCTCGCCCCAGTGCCGAATGGTCTCCATGCACGCCTCCTGGGGGACGGTGCCCATCTGGATGAGGCACATGACCTCGTCCACGCCGATCTCGGCGAGCCGCTCGACGTACTCGATGGCCTGCTGCGGCGTGCCGTAGGCGTGCTCGGCGTTGAACGCGCCGGTGTCCTGCGGGCGGGCGGGGATGTTGGCCTCGTTCAGCTTGGCGACGAGGTCCTCCTTGTCCTTGGCCAGGGCGGCGATGTTGTCGTCGTCCTCGGTGTCCTCCCGGGGCACGGGGCCGTGGCCGTACCAGTGGGCGATGGACTCGGCGAAGAACCGCTGGCCGCGCGTGCCGATCTTCAGCGCCTTCGGCCCGTCGTCCAGGACGATGGTCGGGCACAGCGCGACGAACTTGTCGTTGACCTCGGTGGAGACGAGCTTCTCGCCCGTGCGGGTCCGGACGGTGGCGTGGTAGAGGTCGTACATCTCCTTGACCTCCTCGGGCCCGGCGAAGCCCATGACCAGCGCGCCGACGCCGAGCTCGGCGGCCATGACCACGGTGTCCCGCTTGCTGCACGCCATGTACAGCGGCGGGTGCGGGGTCTGCACGGGGCGCGGCAGGATCTTGGCGGGGCCGACGTCGAGCAGGTCGGTGTGCCAGTCCACCTGCTCCTTCTGCCAGGCCCCGGCCAGGAACCGCAGCCCCTCGACCAGCTGCGGGTAGGTGTCGGAGGGGTTCACGCCGCACATCCCCATCTCCATGCGGGTGGAGCCGCGGCCGCCCCCGACGTCCAGCCGGCCGCCGGACAGCGCGTCGAGCATGCCGACCCGCTCGGCGACGCGCACCGGGTGGTTGTAGTTGAACGGCATGCAGACCACGCCGTGGCCGATGCGGATCGTGGAGGTCTTGGCCGCCACCCAGGTCAGGAAGACCTCGGAGGCCGACATGTGCGCGTACCGCTCCAGGCCGTGGTGCTCGACCGCCCAGACCCGGTCGAAGCCCATCGCCTCGCCGTAGACGGCCTGCTCGACGCAGTCATGGAGCAGCCGCCGCTCGCGCTCGGGCGTCGGATCGGCCAGCTGGGCCTCGAAGATCATCGAGAACTGCACGGGAACCTCCAGGTATTTCGATTAGGAATATTACTAACAGACATATTGCACGGGGACAACATCCCGATTCGGATACGCTGCGGGATGTGACACAGGAGCCGCCGAACCTCCCGCCGACGAGCTGGGCCGTGCTCGGCCTGCTGTCCTTCGGGCAGGAGCTGTCGGGATACGACCTGAAGAAGTGGGCCGACTGGAGCCTGAAGTTCTTCTACTGGAGCCCCTCCTACAGCCAGATCTACGGCGAGCTGAAGCGGCTGGAGAAGGCCGGGTACGCCCTCTCGCGGGTGGAGCTGACGGAGAACACCCGGGGCAAGCGCGTCTACACGATCACCGACGCGGGCCGGGAGGCGGTGCGGCGCTGGGCGAGGGACGCCCCCGTCGAGCCCCCCGTCCTCAAGCACGGCGTGATGCTGCGCGTCTGGCTCGGCCACCTGCTGGAGCCCGAGCGGCTGCGCGAGATCATCATCCAGCACCGCGACTACGCCGAGAAGATGATCCGGCTCGCCCGCGCCGACGCCGAGGGGGCCTCGGAGATCCCCGCCTGGGCGTATCCCGAGATGGTGCTGCGCTGGTCGCAGCGGTACTACGAGGCCGAGCGCGATCTGGCGCAGCAGATGCTGGCCGACCTCGACGAGCTCGCCGCCCGGCCGCGGCCGAAGCCGGTGCCGGGCGCCTACACGCGTCTCCGGGAGTAGGCCCCGCCCTCAGGCGGTGGCCAGGCTCCCGAACGAGCTGCGGAAGAACAGGAGCGGCGCGGCGTCCCGCTCGGCGGCCAGCGCGGTGACCGCGCCGATGACGATGCTGTGGTCGCCGCCGGGCAGCTCCGCGGACAGGTCCGCCTCGATCCACGCCAGCGCGCCCGGCAGGAGGGGCGCGCCGTTGCCGCCCGGCTCCCAGGCGACGCCCTCGAACTTGCGCGGACCGGCGAGCGCCATGCAGATCCCCTCCTGGTCGGCGGCCAGGACGTTGACCGCGAACCTGCCGGCCCGCCGGATCTTCGGCCAGGTCGTCGAGCCGTTCCCGGGGCAGAACGTCACCAGCGGGGGCTCCAGCGACAGGGAGGAGAACGACTGGCAGGCCATGCCGACCGGCTCTCCGTCCAGGACCGCGGTCACCGCGACGACGCCGCTGGCGAAGGTGCCGAGCACGCGCCGCATCTCGGCCGGGTGCACCTGGGGGGTCGTGATCGTCATGGGGGCTCCTTCGAGTCTCCGTTGATATTTCGCTTAGGAATATTCCGATTAGAAGCATCGGTGTGGTTCCATGTCAAGGCAAGCGAAAGAGGAGGGACCTTGGAGACGATCCCGGCGCTCGTCGAGTACGCCGCCGCCGCCCACGGCGATCGTGAAGCCCTGGTGGACGGCGAGGTCCGCTGGACCTTCGCCCAGCTGGCCGAGCGGGTGCGCGACGCCGCCCGCGCCGCCGCCGCGTCCGGCATCAGGCCCGGCGACCGCGTCGGGATCTGGGCGCCCAACAGCCGGCACTGGATCGTCCAGGCGCTCGGGCTGAGCAGCGCGGGAGCGGTGCTGGTGCCGCTGAACACGCGCTACAAGAGGGCCGAGGCCGCCGACATCCTGCGCCGCGCCAAGGCCGTCGCGCTCTACACCGTCGACGGCTTCCTCGGCGTCGACTACTCCGCGGCGCTGGCGGGCGAGGACCTGCCCGACCTCGCCCGGACGGTGCTGATCGACCGGGTGCCGCCCGGCCCGGAGACCGGGCTGCCGGAGGTCTCCCCGGACGACGTCTCCGACATCATCTTCACCTCCGGCACCACCGGCAGGCCCAAGGGCGTCCGCACCACGCACGGGCAGAACCTCCGGGTCTACGCCGAGTGGTCGAAGGTCGTGACGCTCCGTCCCGGCGACCGCTACCTGCTGATCAACCCGTTCTTCCACACCTTCGGGTACAAGGCCGGGATCCTCGCCTGCCTGCTCAACGGCGTCACGATGGTCCCCGAACCGGTCTTCGACGCGCGGCGCGTGGCCGAGCGCCTGGCCGAAGAGCGCATCAGCGTGCTCATGGGGCCGCCGACCGTCTTCTTCTCCCTGCTGGAGCCCGGCTCCCGCCCCGCCCACCGGGTGCGGCTGGCCGGGACGGGCGCGGCCAACGTCCCGGTCGACCTCATCCGGCGCATCCGCGAGGAGTTGGGCATCCCGTCGGTCTTCACCGCCTACGGGCTCAGTGAGTCCTGCGGCGTCGTCTCGATCTGCCCCGTCGACGCCGACGCCGCCACCGTGGCCGCCACCACCGGTCCCGCGCTGCCCGGCACCGAGATCCGCATCGACGACGGGACCGGCGAGATCCTCGTGCGCGGCTACAACGTCATGCAGGGCTACCTCGACGACCCCCGGGCCACCGCCGAGGCCGTCGACGCCGACGGCTGGCTGCACACCGGCGACGTCGGCGTCCTGGACGAGCGCGGCTACCTGACGATCACCGACCGGCTCAAGGACATGTTCGTCGTCGGCGGCTTCAACGCCTACCCCGCCGAGATCGAGAACGTCCTGCTCGCCCATCCGGCGGTCGCCGACGCCTCGGTCGTCGGCGTGCCCGACGAGCGGCTCGGCGAGGTCGGCGCGGCCTTCCTGGTCCTACGCTCCCCCGCCGACGCGGCGGAGCTCACCGCCTGGCTGCGCGAGCGCCTGGCCAACTTCAAGGTGCCGCGCCACTTCCACTTCGTGGACTCCCTGCCGCGCAACCCCGGCGGCAAGGTCCTCAAGCACCGGCTGCGGGAGGCCTCATGCTGACTCCTCGCGCCGCCCGTCCTCCGCCAGCTCCGCCAGATCGGCGAGCATCCGGTCGGCGAGATCGCGCTGCGCCGCGTAGTACCGGGTCGCCCAGCGGATCGTCAGCTCGGGATAGGCCCACTCGGGGAACCGGGCGGCGACCTCCCGCGAGGCGTCCGCCTCCGCCAGCTCCCGCTCCGTGTCCGCCCGGTGCTCCAGGATCTGCTCGCGCAGCCGCTCGGGCGTCGAGAGGTGGCCGAGCCAGGCGCGCAGCATCGGACCGTGCTTGAGCACCGGCGGTTCGACGGGGGCGCGCCCGGCCCACTCGGCCAGCGCGGCCTCGCCGGACGCGGTGATCCCGTACACCCGCTTGCCGCGGCCGTCGTCGGAGACGGCGGCCCGGGAGACCGCGTAGCCGACCTTCTCCAGCCGCTTCAGCTCGGAGTAGATCTGGCTCATCGCCGGGCTCCAGTAGAAGTGCCGCAACACGTGGTCGGCCCACTGCCTGACCTCGTATCCGGTCAGCTCCTCGCCGAACGCGAGGATCCCCAGCACCGCCCAGGCGGTCGCGGGCAGCTTGGTCGGATCCGGGCGCTCCATGGCACTCAGCTTAGACCGCGCCGTCACCCACCTTGATCGATCAACGAGGAGAACAAGATGTCCGGACTGCAGGACAAGGTCGTCATCGTCACCGGCGGGGCGCGCGGGATCGGCGCCTCCGCCGCCGCCGCGCTGGCCGCGGGCGGCGCGCGGGTCGTGATCGCCGACCTGCTCGAGGAGGAGGGCCGCGAGACCGCCGCCGAGGTCGGCGGCGTCTTCGCCCGCCTCGACGTGACCAGCGAGGCGGGGTGGGCCGAGGTCGTCGACCTGGCCGTCGCCTCCTACGGCAGGCTCGACGGCCTGGTCAACAACGCCGGGATCGCCTCGAACCTCCTCATCGAGAAGGAGTCGCTCGCGTACTTCGAGAAGGTGCTCCAGGTGAACCTGACCGGGGTGTTCCTGGGCATGAAGGCGGTCCTGGAGCCGATGCGCGCCGCGGGCGGCGGCTCGATCGTCAACATCTCCTCGGCCGCCGGCCTGACCGCCCTGCCGGGGACCTCGGGGTACGGTGCCGCCAAGTGGGGCGTCCGCGGTCTCACCAAGATCGCGGCGGTGGAGTTCGGGCCGTCCGCCGTGCGCGTCAACTCCGTCCATCCCGGCATGACCTACACCCCGATGACCGCGCAGCACGGCGCCGTGCCCGGCGAGGGCATGTTCCCGCTGTCGGCGCTCGGCCGCGTCGGCGGCCCCGAGGAGATCGGCGCGGCCATCGCCTTCCTCATCTCCGACGCCGCCTCCTACGTGACCGGTGCCGAGCTGGCGGTCGACGGAGGCTGGACCGCCGGCGAGGTCGTCATGCTCGGCCAGGTCGCGGGCCAGAGCTGATGGACGCGCGCACCCGGCGCATCCGGGACGCGATGAGCGCGGGCTTCCCCGCCGTCGGCGACACCGTCTTCGACGCCGCCGAGGCCCGCGCCGTCCTGGCCGCCGCCCCCGTCCCGGACCGCCCGCAGGTTCCCGTCGGCGAGGTGGCGGACCTCGACGCGGACGGCGTGCCCGTCCGCGTCTACCGGCCGCTCGACGGCGGCTCCGGCGGGGCCGCGCCGCCGGTCGTGGTGTTCTTCCACGGCGGCGGGTTCGTGCTCTGCGGGCTCGACAGCCATGACGGGCTGGCGCGCGAGCTGTGCGCCGGGACCGGGGCGGTCGTGGTGTCGGTGGACTACCGGCTGGCGCCCGAGCACCGGCATCCCGCGGCCGAGGACGACGCCTACACCGCGCTGCTCTGGGCGCACGGCCGCGCCGCCGCGCTCGGCGGCGACCCGGAGCGGATCGCGGTGGCCGGGGACAGCGCGGGCGGGAACCTCGCCGTCCGCGCGGCCTGGCGGGCGCGGGACGAGGGCGGCCCCGCCGTCCGGCACCAGCTGCTGGTCTACCCGGTCACCGACGCGGCGATGGACGCGCCGTCCTACACCGAGCACGCCGAGGACGGGTTCCTGACGGCCAAGGCGATGGCCTGGTACTGGGAGCAGTACCTCGGCGGGGCTCCGGGGCACGCCGCCTCCCCGCTGCGCGCGTCCGATCTGGCGCGGCTGCCCTCCGCCTGCGTGATCACCGCGGAGTACGACCCGCTGCGCGACGAGGGCGAGGCGTACGCCGCCAGGTTGGAGGCGGCGGGCGTCCCGGTCGAGACGCACCGCTTCGACGGGGCGTTCCACGGCTTCATCACCCTCACGCACGTCCTTCCGGCCGCGCGCGAGGCCGTGGCGGTGGCCTGCACCGCGCTGCGGAGGGACCTCTTCCGGTAGTCCGATGAACCGCCATCGGCTGACCGGCGGGCGGTCGCCGGTCAGCCGATGGCGCGGCCTTCGGCCGCCCAGTAGGGGGCGCGGAGGTCGCGCTTCAGCACCTTGCCGCCGGGGTTGCGGGGCAGTTCCGTCCGGAAGACCACGGCGCGGGGGCGCTTGAAACCGGCGAGGTGGTCCCTGCCGTAGGCCAGGACGTCCTCCTCGGCCACCTCGCCGCGGGGGACCACGACGGCCAGGACGCTCTCGCCCCAGCGGCGGTCGGGGACGCCGATGACCGCCACGTCGGCGACGCCCGGATGGCGGGCCAGGACCTCCTCGACCTCGACGGGGTAGACGTTCTCCCCGCCGGTGACGATCATGTCCTTGATCCGGTCGGTGAGGAAGAGGTGGCCCTCGGGGCCCAGGTGCCCGGCGTCGCCGGTGCGCAGCCAGCCGTCGGAGGTGAGCAGCCGCGCGGTCTCCTCCGGGCGGTTCCAGTAGCCGCGCGTGTTCTGGTCCGAGCGCACCTGCACCTCGCCGGTCTCGCCCCGCGGCAGCTCCCGTCCGGTGTCCGGGTCGGCGATCCGCAGCTCCACCCAGGGGAAGGGGCGGCCCGCCGAGCGCAGCAGCTCCGGCCGCTCGTGGTCGGCCGGGTCGAGCTGCACCATGGTGCCGGTCGTCTCGGTCATGCCGTACACCTGGTAGAGCGGGGTGCCGAGGACCTCCTTCACCCGCCGGAGCAGGCCGGTGGTGATGGGCGCCGCCCCGTAGCCCAGGGCGCGGACCGCCGAGTAGTCATGCCGTTCCGGCAGGTCGCACAGCGCCTGGAGCACGGCGGGGACGACGAAGCCGTTGGTGATGCGGTGGCGTTCGAACAGCCCGGCCAGTTCGGCGGCGCGCACGTCGCGCACCAGGACGTGGTGGCATCCGGCGTGCAGGCCGGTGAGCGCCCAGCCCGTCCCGCCGACGTGGAAGACCGGCGAGGCCACCAGGTTCACCGAGTGCTCGTCCAGCAGCCAGTGGGGCCCCCGCCGCTCCCCCGTGGAGAAGTTCCGGTTGCTCAGCGGCACGCCCTTGGGCAGGCCGGTCGTGCCGGAGGTGTAGAGCTGGGCCACGATGTCGTCGGGGCCGCCCGTGAAGCCCGGGTCGACCGCCTCGTGCGCGGCCAGCCACTCCTCGAACTCCGGGCCGGTGCGCAGCAGCCGTCCGGGGGCGGGGAAGGCGTCGGCCTCGCGGTCGGCCACGGTGACGGCCGCGCCCGCGTCCGTGAGGATGGCCGTGATCTCCCGTCCGGTCAGCCGCCAGTTCACCGGGACGGTGACCGCGCCGAGCTTGGCGGCGCCGAAGAGGAGGTCGAAGTACTCGGGGGCGTTCTTGCCGACGTAGGCGACCCTGTCCCCCGCCCGGACGCCCGCGGCCAGCAGCGCCTGCGCGACGCGGCTGGAGCGCGCGTCCAGCTCGCCGTAGGAGACCGTGCGCCCGTCGCCGGTCAGCGCGGGCGCCTCGCGGCGTTCCCGGCCGTGCCGCCGCACCGCCGAGACCACCCGGAATTCCGATTCGCCTGCCATATCCTCAATGACCACGTCGGGCATCATGCCGCAGCGGCCGCCGCCGGAGCACCCGCCGTCCCGGCCATCAGGAGATCCGGAAGACCGGGTAGCCCTCGGCGACGCGCAGCAGCTCCTCGTCCGAGGCGGTGTGGTCGATCCCGTCGAAGAAGACGCCCACCTCGAACTTCCAGCGCTTGAGGTAGGCGCGCAGGACGTCCGGCTTCGCCGCGTCCGGCAGCTCGACCGCGTGGAACGGCTTCACCTTCCGGCCCAGGCGCAGCTCTCCGCGGCCGCCGGCGGCACGCAGGTTGCGCACCCACTGGGTGTGCCCGCGCGGGGCGACGAGGTAGCGCTCGCCGTCCAGGGTGAGGGGGTTGACGGGGTTGGTGCGCCACTCGCCGCTCTTGCGGCCGCGGACCGCCACCAGGTGGGCGCCCCAGAGGCTCACGCCCTTGCGGGTCAGCCAGCGGACGAAGCCGTTGAAGAGTTCCGCCGACCGGCCCGCCTCGATGTAACGCATGTGTCGCTCTCCTTTGTGAGCAGTGCTCTCCGTTGCGAACATTGAACACCAGGCGCCCGCATAAGGCAAGAGCAGTGCTCTCGTTTTAGTGTTCCGCTCTGGCAGACTGGTGGCATGAACGCCATACGCACCGCCCGGGAGAGGGCACGCGCCGAACTGACGCACGAGATCAAGCAGGAGGCGAGAAGGCAGCTCAGCGAGGCGGGCTCCGCCCAGCTGTCACTGCGGTCGGTCGCCCGCGCCCTGGGCATGGCGTCCTCGGCGATCTACCGCTACTTCCCCAGCCGGGACGAGCTGCTGACCGCGCTCATCCTGGACGCCTACGACGCGCTGGGAGAGGCGGCGGAGGGCGCCGACCTGCCGCAGGCCGCGCCGCGGGAGCGCTGGGCGCTGGTGTGCGGGGCGGTGCGGGAGTGGGCCGTGGCCCATCCGCACGAGTACGCGCTGCTCTACGGCACGCCCGTCCCCGGCTACCGGGCGCCGGTCGAGACCGTCGCGGCCGGGACGAGGGTCCTGCGTCGATGCGGTGAGATCCTCCTGGCCGGACGGCCGCTGGACCCGGGCCTCCCCGCACCGCTGGAGGAGGAGCTCGACGAGCAGATGCGGGGCGTCGCCGAGGCCGCGGACCTGGGTCTCACGCCGGAGGAGCTCACCCGGCTGCTCCTGGTGTGGTCGCAGCTCTTCGGCCTGGTCACCTTCGAGGTGTTCGGCCAGTTCAACGGCAGCGCCGACCCCGCGGGGCCGCTCTTCCGACACGCCGTCGCGCGGATGGCCGACTTCGCCGGACTGCGCTGAGGGCGGGGCTCAGCGCAGACGGCTGAGCGGGATCACCAGGGGGGTGCCCGCGGACGGGTCGGTGATGATCTGGGCCTCCAGGGAGAAGACCTCGCGGACCAGCTCGGCGGTGAGCACCTCGGCGGGCGGGCCCTGCGCGGCCACCCTGCCCTCGCGCATGGCCACGAGGTGGTCGCAGTAGCGGGCGGCGAGGTTCAGGTCGTGCAGGACCATGACGACGGTGTGGCCGTCGCCGTTGAGCTCGCGCACCAGGTCCAGGACGTCGATCTGGTGGGCGAGGTCCAGGTAGGTGGTGGGCTCGTCGAGCAGCAGGAGGTCGGTGCCCTGCGCCAGCACCATCGCGATCCACGCCCGCTGGCGCTGGCCGCCGGACAGCTCCTCCACCGCGCGGTCGCGCAGCTCCAGCAGGTCGGTGCGGGCCAGGGCGGCGGTGACCGCCGCCTCGTCCTCCTCCGACCAGGGGCGGTACCAGTTCTGGTGGGGGTGGCGGCCGCGCGCCGCCAGCTCGCCGACGGTCAGCCCGCCCGGCGCCACGGGGGACTGCGGGAGCACGCCCAGGGCCCGGGCGACCTCCTTCGTCGGCAGCCTCTCGATCCGCTGCCCGTCCAGCAGCACCGCGCCCTCGCGGGGGCGCAGCAGCCGGCCGAGCGCGCGCAGCGTGGTGGACTTGCCGCACCCGTTCGGTCCGATGACCGCGGTGACCTTCCCGTCCGGGACCGCCAGGTCCAATCCGTCGACCACGGCCCTGCCGTCGTAGGCCAGCCGGAGCCCCTCGGCGCGCAGCCGCGTGGCGGTCTTCATCATGGGCCGGCCTTTCCCTGGGTTCGAGGGTGTGAGTTGACAAACACCCGGGGAATAAATTAGGCAAGCCTTACCTAATTTGCAAGCGCCAGGGGGAACCAGCATGACCGCCGTCGATCTCAACCCGTACTCCCCCGTCGACGCCGACCCCACCCTACTGCCGCTGCTGACCCTGATCGAGGAGGCGGGTGGCCTGGACGGCGTCGCACCGGGGATGCGGCTCGCCGAGGGCGCCACCGTCGCCGAACTGGCGGAGGCGCCCCACACCCTGCTCCGCGAACTGGTCGCCGAGCACGCCGAGCGCTGGAATGCCCCGCTCCACGTGGCGGCCACCCTGTGGTGGAAGGGCTTCGCGTACTGGTCCACCGTCCCCGTCGCCCTCGGCTGGGCACTGAACGGGACGCTTCCGGCGCTGACCGCCGCCAACACGGTCGTGCGGCGGCTGCCGCAGGAGCCGCACCTCCTCCTGGGCATGCGCGAGCCCGCCGCCGCCACCGACGTGCGCTCCCTCCTGCTGGACCTGCACACCCCGCTCATCGACGCCCTCGCCAAGGCGACGCGGGCCGGGCGGCGCAACCTGTGGGGCTCGGTCGCCGAGTCCCTCGCCCGACCGCTGACGGCCTACGCCCCGCTGCTGCCCGGCGCACCCGACGCCGCCGCCCTCCTGGCCGAGGCCGGGGCGCCGATCGCGGGGCTGATGGAGCCGGACACGGGCCGCCGCCGCACCTGCTGCCTGTGGGTCACGCTGCCCGGCGCCGAGGCGTGCGCGAGCTGCTGTCTCCGCTGAACCCGCCTGCTTCGACCCGTTCCTGAGGGAGATCTTTTGGCTTGTCCGAAAGACAGTACCCCGGGAGGCTTCCAGGGCTTATCGTCAGGGAAACGCGAAAACCCTGAGGAGTGCCATGACGGTGGTGTTGGTCGTCGCATGCCTGGCGGTCGCCGGGGCCGAGCTCTACCTGGCCTTCGGCCGGTCGAGACGCGACGCGGCCACCATCTCCGATCTGCGTTCCTCGGGCACCGAGCTCGCCGAGCGGCTCGAGGCCGCGCTCGCCGACCTGCACGAGGTGCGCGCCGACCTCGCCGAGCGGCCCGAGGCCGCCGATCTGGCACGGCTCACCAAGCGCACCGCCGAGCTGGGCCAGGGCCAGGACGAGCTGACCGCCGCGCTGCGCCGCTACGACGAGCTGGCCGGCTACGTCAGCCGGGTGGAGGAGCGGTCCGGCAGGCTCGAAACGACCATCGCCGAGCTGCGCCGCGCCCGCGACACCCAGCTCACCCACCTGGAGGCGGCGGTCAGCGCGCTGCGCCGGGAGCGGGAGGAGCAGAACGGCCGGATCGAGGCGCTCGTCGTCGAGCTGCAGCGCTCGCGCGAGGAGTACGAGGCGCTCTTCACCGCCGCCTCCTCCGACCTGCGCCGGGAGCGGGAGGAGCAGGACAGCCGGTTCTCCGAGGCGCTGGAGGAGCTGCGGCAGGGCCGCGAGGAGCACTCCGCGCGGCTGGCCGACGCGCTGGAGGAGCTGCGCCGGGTCCGGGAGGAGCAGACCCAGCGCGTGGACACCACGCTGGCCGAGCTGCGCGCCTCCGGGGAGGCGCGGCCCGCGGAGCGGCGCGAGGAGCTGTCCGGGCAGATCGACCAGCTGGGCGACCCGACGGCGCCGGAGCTGATCCGCGCCGAGCTGGTGGCGCTGCGCGCCCAGACCGACCTGGCGCTGGACCGGCTGGACGAGCTGGACGCCGAGCGCGACCGCGACCTGGAGCGCTACCGCGACCTGGCCCAGGCGCTCGACGCGGTCGAGGACCAGCTCGCCGGGCAGCGCGCCGCCGACCCCGAGCCCACGACCGTGCGGGGCGGCCTGGTCGGGGCGACGCCCGCCTCGCACGAGGTGCTGAGCAAGGCGTACGAGAACTTCACCGACGCCCTGGACCTGCGGGTGCGCATGCAGGTGCCGGCCGGGTCCTCGCCCTGGCACATCCAGTACTACCTGGCGGGCAAGAACACCGCGCGGCTGCGCCGCGACTTCCTGGCCCTGCTCGGCGAGCTGCGCGCGCCCGGCCCCGACCCGCGCCGCGACGCCCTGCACGCCCTGGCGGTGGAGCTCCAGGCGTGCGAGCAGGCCTTCGCCCAGATCGGTCCGCTGGTCATGGTGCGGGTGCCCGGCGCGCTGCTGTGCGGGGTCCTCACCATGGCCGAGACCCGCCGCTTCGACACCGAGCGCTTCCTCAGCGACCCGACCGCCGCCGCCTCGGGCCTGCGGCTGCTGCCCGAGCCGCGTTTCCGCGACCTGAGCAGCTGGCCTCAGACCGCCTGACCCCCGCGGCGGCGCAGTGCCTCCAGCGCCTTGTCGGCGTGCACGTTCATGCGGATCTCGCTCTTGACCACCTCGAGCACCCGCAGGTCGGTGTCGATCACGAAGGTGACGCGCTTGGTGGGGGCGAACGCCAGCCCGCGCGAGACGCCCAGCTGCTTGCGCACGACGCCGTCGGGGTCGGCCAGCAGCGGATACCCCAGGGAGTACTTGCCGCTGAACTCGGCCTGCCGCTCCACGCTGTCGCCGCTGATCCCCACCGGCTGGGCGCCCAGCTCGCGGAACTCCCCGACGATGTCGCGGAAGTGGCACGCCTCGGCCGTGCAGCCGGGCGTGAACGCCGCGGGGTAGAAGAACAGCACCACGGGCCCTCCGGCCAGCAGCTCACTCAGCTTGCGCACCGTGCCGGTCTCGTCCGGCAGGGCGAAGTCCTCGACCACGTCTCCAGGTTTCATGGGCACAACCTAAGGCCTGTCTTGAAGTTGAGACAGTCCGGTGCCCTGCGGTGTCTGTCCGGTGTGGTCCCTCGGGGGTCTCTGACCGGGGTCGACGCCGTCGGCTTTCCGGATTCGGCCGAGCAGAGGCCGCACCCGAAGGGGTGCGGCTGCCGCCTTGCCCGTACCCGCCTGCGAGGGCGGGTGAGGGGCGGGTGGCGGTTGACTCGGCCAGGGCTCCTTGCAGCCCAGGCCCGTACACGCCCAGGGCGTGCCGGGAGGCTTGGAAGTCGACCGACGCCGTCTTGGGGTCGGCCGGGTCGGTCCATGTCACGAAGGCGCCCAGCGCGGCCGAGACCAGGTCCCGGTCGGCTTCCAGCCCGCAGGCGGGGCAGCGGTGCCTCCGCTGGGAGAGGGGTTTGGGCACCCGGTGACCGCACAGGCAGTATTGGGAGAGCCTGGTGGTGAACGTCGACGCTCTCCCCAGCCGTCCGCCCACGGCTGCGCATTCAGCGCTCAGGGTGGTGGTGAGCATGCCAGGGGTGAAGGCCGCGCACGCCCGCCCCCACAACCGGGACCATGAGGCCAGACGGCAGTCCTCGACCGTCAGCCGTCCTCCGTGGGAGGAGACGAGCCGGGCCGCCACCTGCCTGGCGCGAGCGCGTTTGGCCTCGGTGCGGCCGATCCGTTCGGCACGGTTACGAGTACGCAGGGCACGGTAGCCGCCGGAAAGGCGATCCTTGCGATAAGCGGTGCGAGGCCGCCCTGCTGCATCGGCTACCCGTGGGCCTTTGGGCAGATCGACGTGGCGGGCGGCCAGTCCGGCGGCCTGCCTGCGCCGTGCCCGTTTGCGCTGGCGGCGCGACAGCTCGTAGCGGGCTTTGTTGGCGGTCCGTCGGGAGCGTTCCAGTGCGCGGGCGCGTCTGCGGGCGGTGCGCCGGTCCCGATCCGCCGCGGCTTGTTCAAGTGTGGTGAGGATGACCTGGTCGGCCAGCACCCGACCTGTCTCAGGCTCTGGTGAAGTGGGGAAGGAGACCAGGGAGAGGTTGCCGACGTTGACGTCCGCCCCTCCCACCCGCTCCAGCACCGCGGCCCGCGCCCTGCGTTCCCGGGTGGACGGGGAGGTGTAGCCGCCGTCCAGGATCATCAGATGCGCCTCGTACACCCACCCCCCAGGCCCGGAAGGATGCGGCCGCCGGACCAGGTCGATCTTGTGCCACAGCTGCGGTCTGTCCAGGAAGTGGCAGAGCCACCCCCAGCGGCCCGCACCCGAGGGGAGACGTACCGGCAGGACCAGTTCTCCGCGTCCGCTGTCGGGGCCGCCGGTGAACACCACCGCCAAAGGCCCCTCATACTCCCACCAGGAGGCCTTGCCCGGTCGTCCCAGTGGAGGAGCGGGCGGGGACATGCGGCGGGGCTGGGCCAGGACCGCAGTGCCCGGCTCCGACCGTGCGGCCTGCGCGGGAGTGACCACCGCACCGGGCAGGAGAGGGTGGCGGTAGGCATCCAGATGTCCCTGCAGGCTGCCGTGCAGCCGGAACGTCTCCCACTTGCGGGCGGTGGTGTGGGAGCGGGCCCTGCCCGGGATACGCGTGTACTCCCACCACGACCCCACCCGGGGACAGCCTGCTCTCTTTCCCGAGGCGTCCGGGAACAGGTGACGCTCCACCCCGGCCCATACTTCATCGGCCTGGTGCAGGGCCAGCGCCTTGGTCGCGTGGTGCCGTAGCCAGCCGGAGGCGTCCAGATGCCCGTACGCCGCCCGCTCCAGACTCTGACGCGACAAGCCCAGCTCACGACGCCACCCTGCCGCATCCACCCTGCGCCGGTGGGTACCCGCCCAGAACGCCGCCACCCGGGCGCAGGCGTCGTGTTGCAACGCCCGCTTGAGAGCGAACATCGCCGAGAACAGCCCCTCCAGACGGGCTGCGGCCTGCTCATCCACCGCCAAGGGCAGGCGGATCACCGCCACCGGGCCGTCCCACCGCCATGCGGGTGCTTTGTTCTTTCCCCGTGTGAGACGCACACCGCTCATCGGGGCACCGGGTGCCTGCGGTGCCCCGACGCTGGTGGCGGCGGTCCTCGTCATGACCCCGGATCTTGCCAGACGCAACCGACAGAATGCAGAGAGTCACCAAAATTTCCGCCGCCCGAGCAGCAGGCTTCGAGCCCCCGAACCGCCCGTCCAGTAGAGGGCGTGGCGTACGGATCAGTCGCGCTCTCCGAAGATCTGGGCGTACAGCTTTTCGGCGTGGGCGGTGGGTGAGGGGGTGCCGGGGCGGAGGCGGAATCCGCCGTCCCGTTCGGCGGTGAGGAACAGGGTGCCTTCTGGGGTCTCCGTGCTCGTCCGGTGGGCGAACGCGTGCATGTGCGTCACGAAGACCACGCGGACGCCGAGTTCGCCCAGCGCGCCGACGATCTCGCGGGAGATGTCCGAGCCCTCCCGTTCGTTGGTGGACATGAAGGACTCGTTGCACAGCACCAGTGAGTCGGGACGCAGGCGGTCCACCACCTGGCTCATCCGGGCCAGTTCCTCGTCGAGCTTGCCGCTGGTCATCGAGCGGTCCTCCTCCCGTTTGAAGTGGGTGAAGACGCCCTGGGCGGCCGAGGCCGAGAGGCCCCGGGCGGGGGCGAACATGCCGCACTGCGCCATCAGGTGCGCCACGCCGACGCTGCGCAGGAAGGTGGACTTGCCGCCGCGGTTCGCGCCGGTGACCACGATCAGGCCGAGGCCGTCGGCACTGATGTCGTTGCCGGTTACGGGATCGTCGAGGCGCAGTGCCAGGCAGGGGTCGTACAGTTCGCGTGCGGTGAAGACACCGGTGCCGGACGGATGGATCTCGGGCGGACAGAACGGCAGGCCGCGCTGGGCGAGCGTCTCGGCGAGGTTGAGGCAGCCGACGTAGAAGCCCAGTTCGTTCCGGAGGGCGCGGAAGAAGTCGCAAACGTCATCAGCGGAGCCGGAGACGGCGCCGGCGACACCGCCGAGGAGACGGCTCCGGAACGCGTTCAGGGACCGCCACTCCTCTTCGTACTTGCCGGGGAGGGTGTAGGCGAGACCCGACTTCTTCAGGCGCCGGTGCAGAGGGATGGGGCGTCCCTTTCCCGGTGGCTCGTGCAGCCGGAAGACGACTCCTTTGTTCCCCTCGCCCAGCCGGGCGCTGGCGATGATGCCGTGCTCGAAGTCGAAACCCCGCAGGAAAGCCTCCACCGAGCGGAGGTATTTCTCGTTCAGTTCGTTGTGGAGCAGGGCGAACAGGCGGGTGAAGGCCGCCGAGCGGAAGCCGTGCGCGGACGAGGCGGCCAGCCGTCCCAGCTCGCGCAAATGGCCGCAGAGCAGTTCCAGCACGTGTACCGAGCGGTTCAGCAGCCCCTCGGAGCTGCCGGAGGAGCCTCGGATGATCTTCTCTTCGGCCTTCACGGCCTCGTCGGCCAGCGTGTGGAGCGCCCGGACGGCCGGGGCGTTGCGCAGGCAGTCGTCCAGGGCCGCCTGCCGGTAGGCGAGGGCGGCGGGGTCCGTCAGCGGGGCGAGGGTCGCGGCACGGGCCATGGCGTACAGTCTGCGGTCGCCGCGCGCCATGCCCGCCCACAGCGTCTCGAGGTGCAGGTCGGCCACCAGGTCGGGGGCGAGGGGGAGCTCGGGGGCGTGGAGGTCGAAGTCGCCGTCGGCGGACATCAGGCGGGGCCTCACCGGCCGACCCGCTCGATGATCCGGGCCCGGGTCAGGCCGTGCCGTTCGGCTATCGCGTGCGCGTGGGCGCGGCCGTCGGGCGGCCGTCTCACCAGGCGGTAGGTGCGGGTCGTGCCGTCCCCGGCGACCGTGCCGACCATGCTCACCGCCTTGGGGTCCAGGCCGGACAGCTCGTCGAGGAAGCTCACCCACAGGCACGGCGCGTCGAGCCCGGAGAGCGCGGCGAGGACCGCCGCGCTGAGCTCCCGGGCGTCGTCCCAGGTCGTCGAGGTGAAGATCTCGTTCAGGATGACGACGCTGTCGGGGGTCGCCGCGGCGAGGAGGTCGCGCATCCGGACCAGCTCGTCCTCCAGTTTGCTCGCGAGTGCTTCGGGGTGCTCGGCGCGCTCGTAGTGCGTGAGGATCCGGTCGGGCAGGAAGACGCGCGCCCGGCGGCCGGGGACGGGGCAGCCCAGCGCCGCCAGGTGGTGCAGCTGGCCGAAGGTCCGGGAGAGCGTCGTCTTGCCGCCCTGGTTGGGGCCGGAGACCACCAGGATGCGCTCGTCCCCCTCCAGGCCCAGATCGTTGCCCACCACCCGTTCGCCCCGTTCCGCCAGCTTGGCGGCGAGGGCCAGATCGAAGGCGTCGCGGGCGAGAAGGGTCTTGTCGGTGGCGGAGACGGCCGGGCGGCAGAACGGCAGGCCCGCTTTCCGCAGCGGCTCCAGGTAGGCCAGGTAGCCGAGGTAGAAGCGCAGTTCGCGTTCGACGCCGATGAGATCGGCCGGCACGAAGCCCCGGTGGGCCTCGAAGAACGCCGCGAGGTCCCGGAAGACGTCGGGGAAAAGCTCGACCACCAGGTCCAGGACGCCCGCCTCCACCTGGTCCAGGCCCAGTTCGTCGTGGTGTTCCGGCGGACGCTTCCCCGCATCCGGGCGGAATCTCGCGAACAGCGCCAGCACCTGTTCGGCGTAGTCGAACCGCTCCTCCGGGTCGTGCCGCGCCACGGTGATCCGGTCTCTGCGCAGGAGGAGGTCGTAGCGGACCTCTCCCAGCCGCTCGTGCAGTGCGCGCGCCTGGTCGCGGAGGCGGAGGAACGAGGTCTCCCGTGCCCGCTCCGCCATGTCCTCCCGCAGCGCCAGCAGGCCGGGAGCGGTGAGCTCGACCCCCTGCAGTCCTTCGGCGAACGCCGTCACGACATCGGCGTACTCCAGAAGGAGTTCGAGATGCCAGCGGTGCGCCTGCGGCGGATGCTTCATCCTCCCGATCAGCTCCAGCCTGCGCCGGATCCGGGCCATCGCCCTCGCGAACCGTTCCGCGACCTCCCATACGCCCGGCTCCTCCAGGTCGCGGAAGACCTGCTGCCGAAAGGCGACGAGATCGACGTCCCTGGTGGGAAGCCGGAACACGACGGCCAGCCACGGCTCCTTGCCCGCCTCGGCCACCCCCGCGGCGACCCGGTCGAGGTTCAGGTCGCGGAAGTACTCCGGCTCCGCCACGTCTCCCGGCACGGCGAAGGGCTCCCCCGCGCCGAACAGGATGCTCCGGATGGCCATGCGTCTCCTCTCGGGCCGACCAGTGCCACCGAACCACACACCCGGAAAATCCACAACCATTAGCTTTTCGTAGTCACTACGGTTTTTGCTACGTTATCGGGGTGACCACGACACCGGCGTCCGGCCGCAGAGAACGCAAGAAGGCCCAGACCCGCAGAGCGCTCGGCGAGGCGGCGCTGCGACTCTTCCTGGAGCGCGGCTACGACCGGGTGAGCGTCAAGGAGATCGCCGACGCGGCGGACGTCGCGGTGACCACGCTCTTCGCCCACTTCCCCGAGGGCAAGCCGACCCTCGTCTTCGATGAGGACGCGGTGCGCGAGAAGGCGCTGCTCGCGGCCGTCGAGCGGGCCGAGCCGTCGGTCGCCGGCGTTCTCGAGGCGCTCCGCGTCCACCTGAGGGAACGTTTTCAGACATTGGAGGCGACTCGGGAGCTGCGCCCGTTCTTCGAGCTGGTGGACGCGACACCGGAGCTGGCCGAGCACGCCCGGCGGATGTGGACGCGGCACGAGCCCGCGCTCGCCGAGGCCATCGCCCGCCGGACGGGACGCGAATCCGGCGACATCGCCGTCCTCGCGCTGGCCCGCTACGTGCTGGACATCCCCCCGCTGGCGCGGCGCGACCCCGACCCCCCCGCCGCGCTCGACCGGATCATCGGCCTGCTCGGACGCGGCTGGGGGCCGTGATCAGAACAGGCCGCCGTAGAGGAGGTCGCGGTACTGGTCGGCGACGGTCTCCAGGCTCAGCTGGCCGCCGGGGCGGTACCACCGGACCGCGGACCAGATGGCGTCGCGCATGAAGAGGTAGGCGACCTTCACGTCCAGCCCGGAGCGGACCACGCCGGCCTCCTGGCCCGCGGTGAGCACGCGGAGCCAGATCCGCTCGATGCGGACGCCGTAGTCGCCCACGTAGGCGAACGCCTCCTGGCGTTGCAGGGTGGCGGACTCGTTCTGGTAGACCGCGACGGCGTGCGGCGATTCGCTGATGCAGGAGAAGGAGATGCGGATCAGCGTGCTGAGCGTCTCCTGCGGGTCGGTGTTCTCCCGTTCGGCGGCCGCGAAGCGTTCGTGGAGGTCGACGAGGAAGCCCCGGAGGAGCTCGTCGAGCATCGCCTCCTTGGAGCTGAAGTGGTGGTAGATGCTCCCCGCCAGGATGCCCGTCGCGTCCGCGATGTCGCGCATCGTCGTCTCGGCGTAGCCCTGGGTGGCGAAGAGCCCGGCGGCGATCTCCAGGAGCTGGTCGCGTCGGCCGCTCCTGGCGCCGGGCTCACGTCCCGTGGCCGCCTCGCCCGACCTCGCCACCCCCATGCGGTCCTTCCCTTCCCTTGAACGATCGCGCCGGGCCGAAGCGTACAGGTCGCGGACGCGCGCGGCCTCCCGATCAGTGGTGCGCGCCTCCGTCGATGCGGATCTCGGTGCCGGTGAGGAAGGCCCCGTCGTCCGAGGCGACCATCGCCACCACGCCGGCGATGTGCTCGGGGGACCCGGCCCCCTTGCCGAGCGCCGCGCCGAACTTGCCGAACAGGTTCCAGTCCACGTCCCCGGGCACGAGGTTGAAGACGTTGTCGGTGATGCCGCTGCTGATGCCGCCGGGCATGATGTTCATCGCGCGCAGGCCCTGCTTGGCGTACTCCTGGGCGATGGAGTGGGTGAACGACAGGATGCCGCCCTTGCTGGCGGAGTAGGCCGCCATGTACGGATGGCCGAACTGCGCGGAGGTGGAGCTGAAGTTCACCACCACGCCGCGGCCGGTCTCCAGCAGGGCGGGCAGCGCCGCGCGGGTCATCAGGAACGTGCCGGTGAGGTTGATGCGGATGACCTGCTCCCACAGCGCCAGCTCGCACTCGTGGGTGTGCGCGCCGCGCAGCATCCCCGCGGCGTTGACCAGGACGTCCAGCCCGCCCAGCTCCGCGACGGCGGCGGCGACGCCGGCGTTCGCCGACGCCTCGTCGGCGATGTCGATCACCTCGGTGCCCAGGCGCTCGCCCGCCCCGGCCTCGGCGGCCAGCCGCGCGGTCTCGGCCAGGCCCTCCTTGGCGACGTCCGCCGCCACGACCCGTCCGCCCTCGGCGAGCAGCCGCAACACGATCGCGCGGCCGATGCCCGAGGCCGCTCCCGTCACCAGCACCCGCCGGTCGGCATACCGTTCCATGTCTTTCCCCTCGTCCGCCTCGATTCAACTGCAGGGGAAGCATAAAACCAAGCGTTTGTTAGTGTCTTTTCGGCCCCGATCCGGCCAGGACCGCGCAGATCCGCGGAACGGCGGTGCCGATGGGCTCCCGCACGACCTCGACGGCGAGGCCGTCGTACGGCGTGGGGTCGCGGTTGACCACGACCAGGCGCGCCCCGTGCTCCGCGGCGACCGCGCACAGCCCGGCGGCCGGCTCCACCCGCAGGGACGACCCCACCGCCAGGAACAGCTCGGAAGCCGCCGCGATCCGGCGCGCGAGCGACAGGACGTCGGAGTCCAGATACTCGCCGAACATGACGACCGACGGCTTGAGCAGCCCGCCGCAGGCGCAGCGCGGCTCCTCGGGCAGCCGGGCGATCGCCTCGGCCGAAGGCGTCCGCTCCCCGCAGTCCAGACAGGTCGCGGTGGCGAGCGATCCGTGCAGCTCCACCACCTTGCGCGGACTCATCCCGGCCTTCTGATGCAGCCCGTCCACGTTCTGCGTGAGGACCCGCAGCGCCTTGCCGCCCGTTTCGAGCTCCGCGAGCGCCCGGTGCGCGGCGTTCGGCAGCACGTCCCCCTGCCGTCCCGCGAAGACCTGCCAGAACCGGACGCGGACCTCGGCGTCCGCCAGGAAGTTGTCATAGGTGAACAGGTCCGCCAGCGCGGGGTCCCTGGTCCAGATGCCCTGCGGGCCCCGGTAGTCGGGGACCCCGGAGTCCGTGGAGATCCCCGCTCCGGTGAAGACCGTCACCCGCTGGACGTCCTCGGCCCACCACAGATCGTTCATGCCGTCACGGTAGGCCGCGGGCCGCCGTGCGCACCAACTCTTTATCCGGCCCGGCCGGGGTCCGGCCGGCTCAGAAGGAAGGGGGGCCTTCGAGCGCGCGGATGTGGTCCTCGACCAGGGCCGTGATCTCGGCGTGGCCGGTGGACACGCCGAGCGCCTCCTCCAGCATGACCACGCGGGAGACGCTGGTCAGCAGGACGACGAGGGCTGCGGGGGCGGGCGCCTCGGCGGCGACGCCGTAGCGGTCGAGGATCTGCGCGAGCGCCTCGATCTGGGTGGTGCGGAAGCGGTCGGCGTAGTCGGCGACCTCCGCGCGGATCTTCTCGCTCTGGCCGGCCAGGCCGGTGAAGGCCATGGTCAGGGCGATGCCCGCGGGGTCGATGCTGAAGCGCCACAGCGCCCACAGCGGCTGGTCGGACTCCAGTGCCTTGGCCTGCTGCTCCAGGCCCTCTTCGGCGCGGCGCCGGAACACCGCGAGGAACAACTCCTCCATGGTGCGGAAGTAGTAGTGCACCAGCTGCGGCTTGAGCCCCGCGCGCGCCGCCACCCGCCGCGAGCTCACCGCGGTGTGGCCCTCCTCCAGGAGGAGCTGCTCCGCCGCGTCGATGAGGACCGTGCGGTTCTTCGCGTCCGGCGCACCGATCCGGCGCGGCGATGCCATGTCCCGACCTCCTGAGCTCTGCGGCCGCGTCATCCGGCGCTGCCCGCCATCGTAGCGCCGCCCGCCGGCCGCTCCCGTCTCCGGGAGGCGGCGGCCGCGGCGGGACTCTCGACACCCCTTGAGGAGAACATTATTCTCACCATTGAGATTCCGCTTTCGTCACGGGCGCCGTCGCAGGACGCACCGCCCGCACACGACGATCCGGAAGGAGGTGAACGCTTTGGCACTCCAGGGCGGGACGACCACGCGCCTACCCCACCGCGTCCAGCGGGCGCGGCTCCCCCTCGAACCGGCGCAGGCGCCGTTCGACGAGCTCCAGGAGCTCGTCGTGGCCGGTGAGGAGCCCCAGCTCCCGCTCCATCGAGATCACGCGGGAGATGCTGCTCACCAGAACGGCGACCGCCTCGGGGGTGACCACGCTCTCCGAGATCCCGTAGCGCCCCAGGGCCGCCTTCAGCACCTCGACCTGAGCGGCGCGGAACCGCTCCGAGTGCTCGGCCATCTCCCTGCGGATCGCCTCGCTCTGGCGGGCCAGGCCGGTGAAGGCCATCGCCAGCGCGATGCCCGCCGGGTCGGTGCTGAAGCGCCACAGCGCCCACAGCGGCTGGTCGGACTCCAGCGCCTGCGCCTGCTGCTCCAACCCCTCTTCGGCGCGGCGCCGGAACACCGCGAGGAACAACTCCTCCATGGTGCGGAAGTAGTAGTGCACCAGCTGCGGCTTGAGCCCGGCCCGCGCCGCCACCCGCCGCGAGCTCACCGCGGCGTGCCCCTCCTCCAGGAGGAGCCGCTCCGCCGCGTCGACGAGGAGCATGCGGTTCTTCGCGTCCGGCGCACCGACCCGGCGCGGCGATGTCATGTCATGACCTCCAGAAACTCCACGGACCGCGCCTGCCGACGCCGTCCTGCACCCTAGCGGCGCCCTTCCTGTGACCTTGACCACAGGGAGGGCACATGCTAAGCATGTGCCCAGCAATGCTGAGCACATGCCCAGCACTGTTGAGCACTTGCCTAGCAAGAGTAGGCGAACGCTCCGCGCCGGAGAGCGCGCGGTCCCGCCCGCGGACCCCCGCCGCGATCGGGTACGGCAGCGGCTCCACGATCCGAGGAGGGCGACCATGAGCGTTTCTTCCAGCCCGCCGTCCCCCCACCGCTCCCTCACCGGCCGGCTGCCCCTGCGCCGCGCGCACCGCGGCGCCGTCTCCCTCGGCGAGCTGTTCGCCATCGGCCTCGAGGGCCTGCGCCGCACCTGGGACGTGCGGAGCTGGTTCTGGGAGTTCATCGAGCAGTTCGCCTTCCTGGCGCGGGTGACCACCCTCCCGGTGATCCTGGTGGCACTGCCGCTGGGCGCCACCGTCGCCCTCCAGGTCGGCGACCTGGCAGGGCAGCTCGGCGCCCAGTCGGCCACCGGCGGCGCCGTCATCGTCGGCCTCGTGCGCGAGGTCGCCCCGATGGCCGCGGCGCTCATCATCGCCGGGGCGGGCGGCTCGGCGATGACCGCCGACATGGGGGCCCGCAACATCCGCGACGAGCTGGCGGCCATGGAGGTGATGGGCGTCAACCCCGTCCACCGCCTGGTCACCCCGCGCATGTGGGCGGCGAGCATCGTGTCCATGATGCTGGCCTCGCTGGTGATCATGTCCGGCGCCGTCGGCGGGTTCGTCTTCAACGTCCTGCTCCAGGGCGTCACCCCCGGCGCCTACTTCGACGGCGCCCTGGGCATGCTGCGGGTCTCCGACCTGTTCGTCACCCTGCTCAAGGCGTGGCTGTTCGGGCTGATCGCCGCGCTGGTCGCCTGCCACAAGGGCATGAACTGCGCGCTGAGCCCGGTCGGGGTGGGACGCGCGGTCAACCAGGCGACGGTGGTGGCCTTCATGCTCGTCTTCGCCTTCAACTACATCATCACCACCATCTACTACCTCGCCTACCCGCCGGAGGTCTGATGATCATCGATGTCCCCCGCAGTACGGCGATACGGCTCCTGCGGGTCTCCTCCGCGGCCGCGGACCGCACGGCCGCCCTCGCCGAATGGCCGCTGTTCTTCCTCAAGGTGGTCTTCTACTCGCTCCGGGACATCGTCTTCCGGCTCAAGTACGCCAAGACCGTCGCCCTCCAGGTCAGCGACATCGTCATCGGCGTCGGCGCCACCGTCGTCGGCGGCGGCATGGTCTTCGTCATCTTCATCATGTCGCTGTTCCTGGGCACCGAGGTCGGCCTCCAGGCCTACACCGGCCTCCAGGTCATCGGCGCCGAGTCGTTCATGGGGCTCATCGGGGCGTTCATGAACGTCCGCGAGACCACCCCGATCATCGCCGCGATCGCCCTGGCCGCCCAGTGCGGCTCCTCCTTCACCGCCGAGCTCGGCGCGATGCGCATCAGCGAGGAGATCGACGCCCTGGAGGTCATGGGCATCAACTCCTTCGTCTACCTCGTGTGCACCCGCGTCGTCGCCGCACTCATCGCACTGGTGCCGCTTTACCTCATCGCCCTGTTCGCCAGCTTCTTCGCCACCCGGTTCATCTCCACGTCCTTCTTCACCCTGGCGCCGGGCGTCTACGACTACTACTTCTACATGTACCTGCCGCCCCTCGACCTGTTCTACAGCGCGATCAAGGTGGGGGTCTTCGCCTTCGCCGTCATCACGATCCACTGCTACTACGGCTACTACGCCAGCGGCGGACCGGTCGGCGTCGGCCGCGCGGCGGGCCAGGCGATCCGGCTGTCGATCATCACGATCGTGACGCTGAACCTGCTGCTGTCGTACGTGTTCTGGGGGCAGGGCGGAACAGTGAGGCTCGCCGGATGAACCAGGACCTCCCCCGCGGCCGGCGCATCATGCTCACCTGGGCCACCGCGCTGGTCACCGCCCTGGCCCTCTACCTCATGACCGCCAAGCCGTTCGCCGCCGAGGGGACGCGGCTGACCGCCGACTTCGGCGGCGCCGGGCAGGGCCTGACCACCTCCTCCCCGGTCAAGCTGCGCGGGGTCACCGTCGGCCGGGTCGACCGCATCGAGCTCGCGCCCGACGGCGGCGCCCGGCTGACGCTGCGCCTGGAGGAGGGCGTCCGCGTCCCGGACACCGCGCTGGCCTCCCTGGAGCCCGAGTCGGTGTTCGGCCCCAAGTTCATCGACCTGGTCCCCGGCGACCACGAGACGGCCGGCCCGTTCCTGCGCGACGGCGCGCGCATCGCCCGCACCTCCGACAGCCTCGACCTCACCTCGATGCTCGGCGACGCCGACGCCATCGTGTCCGCCGTCGACCCGCGGGACATGGTGGTGATCATGGACGCGCTCGGGCAGGGGCTCCACGGCACGGGCGCCGACCTCGCCGGGATGCTGGAGAGCACCGGAACCCTGGTGGACGTCGCGCACCGCCAGCGCGAGCGGGCGCGGAGCTTCCTGGCCGACCTCGCCCGGATCGCCGAGATCCGCGGCGTGGGCGAGGACCTGAACACCCTCGTCACCTCCGCCGACCCGCTGATGGACGCCCTCCTGTCGGGGCAGGACCGCGGGCTGCGCTTCGCCCGGGGCGTCACGGAGATGACCGCCGCGGTCGGCCAGGGCCTGGGCGCGCACGAGAACGACCTGAGGCAGCTGTTCCGGTCCATGGAGAGGTCCTCGGCCTTCCTCGACTCGCTGCTCTCCATCGCCGGGGACAGCGTGCGCACGATCATCGACCTGATCCCCGTCTACAAGGCGCTGGGCTGGACCCCGGGCCCCGGGGACAGGCACCTGATCGGCGCCCAGGTCCTCCTGCCGACCGATCCGTGCGAGCTGGTCCTCGGCATCTGCTCCCAGGGAGGCCGCTGACATGCCGAGCACACGCTTCAAGGACGCCCGGACCCGCCAACGCGGATCCTCGGTGGTCCAGGTGGTCGCGTTCCTCCTGCTCACCGGGCTGCTCACCTTCTTCATCAGCGCCCAGATCGCGCGGCTCGGGTTCGGCGACACCTACCGTCTCACCGCGGTCTTCACCGACGCCAGCGGGCTCATGAAGGGCGACAAGGTGAAGATCGCCGGCACGCCGGTCGGCCAGGTCGGCGACATCCGGATCCGCCAGGGCAAGGCCGAGATCGAGCTGAAGGTCGGGATCAGGCACCGGGTGCCCCGGGACAGCGAGGCGGCGATCCGCTGGCGCGACGCGATCGGCCAGCGGGTGGTCTACCTGATGCCCGGCACCGCGGACACCCTGCTGCGCGACGGCGACCGGGTGGCCAGAACCCGGTCGGTCGTCGACCTCAGCGATCTGATCAACCGGCTCGAACCGCTGGCCCGCGGGCTCAAGCCCGAGCAGGTCAACACCATCCTCCTGGCGATCTACACCGCCATGGACGGCACCGAGGACGACGCCTCGCGGCTGCTGGCCAACGTCGACCGCCTGTCGTCGACCATCGCCGGACGCAAGCAGACGCTGCGGAACATGCTGGACGACTTCTCCACCGTCACCGGCGTCCTGGCACGGCGCGACCAGCAGATCGCCCGCGCCGCCGACGACCTGGCCACGCTGACCGAGGCGTTCGGCGAGAACCGCGCCCTGGTGGACGCCGCCATCGGCCAGCTTTCCCGGACCCTGCGCACCACCGACAGGGTCGCGGGCGACAACGCCGACGAACTGGACCAGATGATCGAGAAGCTGTCCTTCGTGATGGACGGCACCGACCGCAACCTCGGCCTGCTCAAGGAGATGCTGCCCGTCACCTGGCCCAAGTTCCAGCACGTGTTCGAGCTCTCCAAACGCGGCGGGTTCCTCGTCGGAGCCGCCCCCTGCATCCTCTTCGTCACCCCCGACCCGTGCCCCCGCGACATGCGGCTCACCGAGATCCCCGACGGCCCCATGACCGCCCGCTCCCTGAGCGAGCTCGTCGTAGGGAGGAACTGATGGCGCTCAAGTCCTTCCGCGACCGCGATCCGGCGGTGCTCGGCATCTCCTCGCTGCTCGCCCTGACCCTGCTGCTCGTCGCCGTGTTCCTCGTCGGCAGCACCGGCCTGTTCCAGCGCCGGTACACCATGACCGGCGTGTTCGCCGGGACGGGCGGCCTGCACTCGGGCAACGAGGTGCGGGTCGCCGGGATCAAGGCGGGCGAGGTCACCGCGGTCGAGCCCGACTTCACCCGCGGCGTCGTCGTCGTCACCTGGAAGGTGGACCGGGACGTCGACCTCGGCCGGCAGACCCGCGCCGAGATCAGCACCTCCAACATCCTGGGCGGCCGCTACCTGCGGCTCAGCGGCCCCGTCACCAGGCCCTACCTGGCCGGCCTGCCCGACGGGCAGCGCCGCGTCCCCCTGGAGCGCACCGGCCTGCCCGTCACCGCCAACGACCTGGTCGCCACCGGCACCCGCACGTTCGCGCAGCTGGACACCGCGCTGATCGGCGACGTCATCGACCAGCTCGGCGGGGTCTCCCCCCGGACCCGAGAACGGCTCACCGAGGCGCTCCACGACCTGGCGCAGCTGGCCGACGCCATGGAGCGGGCGAGCCCGCAGCTGCGCGAGCTCATCTCCAGCAGCGACCGGCTCCTGGGCATGGTCCGGGCCAAGGACGCCCAGCTCGCCCGGCTCGCCCGCGGCATCCAGGGGCTGCTCGACCAGCTGCGCGACCGGCAGGCCGAGCTGTCGGTCCTGCTGGGCAGCGGCAGCAGGGCGGTCACCCGGCTCTCCGAGCTCATCGACGGCCAGCAGCACAAGCTGATCGAGCTGATGGAGGACATGAACGGCACCGTCACCGGCCTCCAGCCCGAGCTCGACGACATCAACACCCTGCTGGCCTGGCTCGGCCCCGCCATGTCCGGCTTCGCCACCGCCAACTCCTACGGCCCCTTCCTCGACGCGGCCATCACCCAGCTCGGCCCCGTCGCCCCCGAGGACCTGTCCAGGCTCGCCGCCCAGCTCGGGAGGAAGCAATGAGATCCCCGCGGTCCCTCACCGCCGCCCTGCTCGCCGCCGGGCTGGCCGTCACCGCCGGCGGGTGCTCCGTCCTCGGCGGATCCGACGGCTACCGCATCTCCGTGTACTTCACCAAGGCGCCGTCGCTGTACGAGAAGTCGCGGGTGAAGATCATGGGGGCGAACGCCGGCGTGGTGGAGGGCGTCCACATCGCCGGGCAGCGGGTGCGCGTCGACCTGCGCATCGACGGCGGCGTGCCCGTCCCCGCCGACGCGCACGCCACGATCGCCGCGGACAGCGCGATCGGCGAGCGGAGCGTCATCCTGTACCCGGCGTGGAAGCCGGGGATGGGACGGGCCGAGCCCGGCGCGGTGATCCCCGCCGAGCGCACCGACCCGCCGGTCGAGATCGACGAGGCGCTCGGCTCCTTCACCCAGCTGGCCGACTCCCTGGACCCGGACAAGCTGCGCGGGCTCGTGCACACCGGGGCCGAGCTCCTGGACGGCCGCGGCGAGGGCATGAACGACGCGCTGGGCGACACCGCGGCGCTGGCGGAGACCCTGGCCTCGGAGGACGAGCAGATCGTGTCCATGGCGACCAGGCTGCGCGACCTGGCCGCCTCGCTGAACCGGCGCGACACCCGGCTGCGTTCGCTCATCGACGCGTTCAGCACCACCGGCCGGCAGCTCGCCGACGAGCGGACTCAGCTGAAGAACCTGCTCGTCGGCCTGGAGGCCCTGATCCGCAAGGGCCAGCTGATCGTCACCTCCTACCGCGAGACGCTGCCCCCCACCCTCGCGCAGGCCTCGTCCCTGCTGATGACCATGAAGGCCAACAGCGCCAAGCTCGGCCAAGCCATGACCGGTATGTCCGGGATGACCGACGCGATCGCCAACGGCTGGGATCCGAAGCGGCACGTCTTCGTCATCCGAGCCCAGCTCAGCCCGACCCTGCGCATCTGGCTCCAGCCGATCTTCACCGCCATGGACTGGGGCCGGGTGCCCTGCCTGGACGAGCCGGTCGGCAACTGCCCCGCGAAGATCGAACGGAAGGGGCGGCCATGAGGCGCCTCCTCGCGCTGCTGCTGGCCCTCTCCACGCTGACGGGCTGCTCCCTGCAGACCCTCGGCGCGCCCAAGGGCGAACTCACCCTGTACGCGGTCTTCGACGACGTGCAGAACCTGGTGTCCGGCCACGGCGTGCAGATGTACGACGTGCGGGTCGGCTCGGTCGTCGGCATCCGGCTCCAGGGCTACCGCAGCAGGGTGACGCTCTCGCTGGTGGACGGCACGCGGATCCCGGTGGGGACGACCGCGACCATCGCCCAGACCAGCCTGCTCGGCGAGAACTACGTGCGGCTGATCCCGCCCGAGGGCACCGTGCCGCGGGTCGCGCCCGCGATGGCCAGCGGCTCCCTCATCACCCGGACGGCGGTCCAGCCCGACCTGGAGCGGATCACCGACCGGGTCGGGCCGGTGCTGGGCGCGCTCGGCGGGGAGAACCTGTCGGACGTCATCTCCGAGCTGTCCACCGGGCTCGACGGCGCCGGGCCGCGGCTGCGCAAGCTCATCGAGCAGGCCGCGGACATCTCCGAGAGCTACGCGGACGCGGGCCGCGACCTGCGCACGCTGATCGACGGCCTGGGGCGGCTGGGCGACTCCCTCGCCGAGGCCTCGCCCGCCCTGGACCGGCTGCCCGGCTCCCTGCTGGAGATGACCGCGCGGGTCGAGAAGGACCGTGCCGAACTCAAGAGGACGCTGACCGGCCTCACCGACCTCGCCGAGGAGGCGAACAGCGTGATCAAGGAACGGCATGGCGCACGGCTGCGGACCACGCTGCTGAAGCTGGACGCCGTCCTGCGCGCGATGACCCGCGGCAAGGACCAGCTGAAGACCGTCGTCAGGGACATCACCGACAAGCTCATGCTGACACCGCGCATCTCGCACGAGGGGCAGGTCCTGGCTGTCGCCTGGCTGGCCGGATTCCTGCCGGTCGAGAAGAAGGCGAAGCCCGGCCTCGACAAGAGCCTCAAGACCCTGCTGGGGCCGCGATGAGACCGCGCATCCTGCTGAACCTCGCCGTCTTCGCCGCAGTCGCCGTCCTCATGTTCGCCTGGGCGGCGCTGACGCTGCTGCCGATCCGGTTCGGCGAGGACCTCATCAAGGTGGAGGCCGAGTTCGCCTCCTCCCCCGGCCTCCGCTCGGGCCTGGAGGTCGACTACCTGGGCGTGCCGATCGGCAGCATCGAGTCGGTGCGGCTGCGTCCCGGCCGGGTGACGGTCACCCTGCTCATGGAGCGGGGCAAGAAGGTGCCGAACACCGTGACCGCCCGGGTCCTGCGCAAGTCCGCGGTCGGCGAGCCCTATGTGGAGCTCGCCCCGCCCGCCTCGGACACCGGCACGACGGCGCTGAGGGACGGCGACGTCATCCCGGTGGAGCGCACCGACTCCACCGTCCAGTACCAGCAGCTGTTCGACAGCGCCGGGCGGATGCTGCGCTCGATCGACCCCGGCGACCTGAAGACCCTCACGCACGAGCTGGCGGCCGGACTGGACGGCCGCGGCCAGCAGCTGCACGACACCCTCGCCGACCTCGACCGGCTCACCGGGACCGTCGCCGACCAGGCGGGCGTGCTCGACGCCCTCTCGGTGCAGCTGACCTCCCTGGCCGGCACCCTCTCGGACAAGAGGACGCAGCTCGCCTCCGGGATGAACGACCTCGCGCTCTTCACCTCCGCGCTGAGCAGCTCCAGCAAGGAGATCGACAGCCTGCTCGACAACGGGCCGAATCTCATGCAGCAGGTGAACGCGCTGCTCGAGGAGGTGCGCCCCGGCCTGCGGTGCGTGCTCACCGCGGCGGGCACCCCCGCCCCCTCGGTGTTCAACGACACCAACAGCAAGGCCGTCCAGAACGCCATGAAGAACCTCCGCGACGTCTTCCCCGACATGGTCGCGGACGTCCTGGAGAGGCCCGGGAACGGCGGCACCTACGTCCGTGCCACCGCCGTCATCAGCCTCGCGGGGCCGGTGCCGAACCCGCCGGAGTACGCGCGGCCGCTGCCCGACCCGGTGGAGCCGCCGCTCTACCACTGCCGCGACGCCTCCACCGGGAACGGCACCGTGCAGGACGTGAAGGAGACCGGACAGCGGGAGGAGAAGCCCGAGGAGGAGGCGGCGCGGCCCGCGGGGACCGATCCCCGGGACGTCTTCCGGACCGCCGCGCCCCGGCCCGCCGCCGCGCCCGGAGACCAGGGCCCCGCCGACGCCTGGCTGCCGCGGATCCCGCTGGCGGCCGCCGCCCTGGTCCTGCTGGGCACCGCGGTCCACACCGTACGCCGGATACGTTCCGTGTCCGGTCCGAGGAGGAGATCATGACCACGAAGACCACGGAAGAGCTCCCGGCCGAAGAGGCGCCGCAGGACACCGTCGAGGAGAACGCGGCTGAGGAGGCCGCGGCCGAAGAGACCGCGGTCGCGGCCGGGAGGAAGCCGGAGGAGGCCGAGCCGGAGAGCGCCGGCGCGAAGCCGGAGCGGCGGACGCCGCGGCTGTCGGCGGGGGTGTCGCGGCGGCTGGTCACCGCCGCGCTGGCGCTGGTGTTCCTCGCCGCCGTGGCGACGGCCGGCATCCAGTGGCGGGCGGCCGACCGGCTGACCGGCCAGGAGGGCACCGAGCAGCAGGTGCGCGACCGGTCCGCGGACTTCGCGCGGGCGCTGCTCGCCTACCGGCACACCGACCTGGCCACCACGCAGAAGCGCATCCGCGACCTGACGTCCGCGGACTTCGGCAACACCTACCAGACCGCCTTCGACGGCCTGTCCGGCGTCATCACCAAGTACGAGGCGGACGCCACCGCCACCGTGCGCGACGTCTACGTCAACGACTTCGACGGCGGGCGCGCCAAGACCCTCGTCACCCTCGACAGCGAGGTGCGCAGCACCATCGGGGTGCGCCGTGTCCTGGGCACGAAGCTCCTGCTGGAGCTGGTCCTGGAGAAGGGCGCCTGGCACGTCGACGCGATGTCGACGCTTCCCGCCGACGACGAGACGCTCACCAAGCCCGACGGCACCGTCGAGGAGCCGTCGCAGGACGACACCGCCGGGTCTCCGGCTCCGCAGCGGCCCTGATCGGGTCCGCGGCGGGTCCCGCCCTCATCGGGATCCGCCGCGGAGTCCTCACCCGTTCCCGGCGGAGGGGACGGTTCCTCGGACGTGGTCGTGGTGGATGGGCCCGTCGGTGCGCGCCAGCGGCAGGGCCGTGCCCCCGCGGCGCGCCGCCACGAGCTCCGCGGCGATCGCCACCGCCGTCTCCTCGGGGGTGCGGGCCCCCAGGTCCAGCCCGATCGGGGAGCGCAGCCGCGCCAGCTCCCCCTCGGTGAGCCCCGCCTCGCGCAGCCGGTCCAGCCGCTCGGCGTGGGTGCGGCGCGAGCCCATGGCGCCGACGTAGCCGACCGGCAGCCGCAGCGCGACCTCCAGGAGCGGCACGTCGAACTTGGCGTCGTGGGTGAGGACCACCACCGCCGTCCGGGAGTCGGTCTCCGCGGCGGCCAGGTACCGGTGCGGCCAGTCGACGACGACCTCGTCGGCGTCGGGGAACCGCGCGGCGGTGGCGAACACCGGGCGGGCGTCGCAGACCGTCACGCGGTAGCCGAGGAACCGGCCGAGGGACGCCACGGCCGCCGCGTGGTCGATCGCGCCGAAGACCAGCAGCCGCGGCCTCGTGGCGTACGAGGAGACGAAGACCTCCAGGCCGGGCCGGCAGCGGACCGAGAAGAGCCCGGTCGCGCCGCCTTCCAGCATGGCCCGGGCCTCCGCCACCACCACCGCGTCCACGTCGGCCATCCCGGTGGTGCCGTGATGGTCCTCCGGCCCGACGGCCAGGGTCGTGCCGGAGGCGTTCAGGAGGTGCGCCACCGCCACCGGCGAGCCGGCCGAGACCGCCTCGACCACGTGGCGGCGGGGAGAGGGCTGCACGAACACCTCGATGGTGCCGCCGCAGGTCAGGCCGACCGCGAAAGCCGACTCGTCGGAGTAGCCGAAGCTCTCCCGGACCGCCGCGCCGCTCTCGATGGCCTCCCGGCACAGCTCGTAGACGGCGCCTTCGACGCAGCCGCCGGACACGCTGCCCACCGCCTCGCCGTCCTCGGCCACGGCCATGGCCGCGCCGGGCCGGCGGGGCGCGCTGCCGCCCACCCCGATGACGGTGGCCAGCGCGTACCGGACGCCCGTCCGGTGCCACTCCAGCAGCCTCGCGGCGATCTCACGCATGCGCCCTCCCCCGGCGGGGCACTCAGCCGATGACGAGCGGGAGGGTCTCCCAGCCGCGGACCGTCGACGTCTGTGCCAGTTTCGCGTTGTCCCAGTCCACGTCCCAGTCCTGGAAGCGCTTCAGGATCTCCTCCGTGGCGATCCTGCCCTCCAGCCTGGCCAGCGCCGCGCCCAGGCAGTAGTGGCCGCCCAGGCCGAAGGTCAGCTGCTGGCTGATCTTGCGGTGGATGTCGAAGTCCTCGCCGTCGGGGTAGCGCCGGGGGTCGCGGTTGGCGGCGCCCACGATGAAGAGCAGGGCGCTGCCCGCCGGGACGGTACGGCCGTGGAACTCCACGTCCTCGGTGACGTACCGGGCGATGGAGTGCCCGGCCGGCTCGTAGCGCAGGACCTCCTCGATCGCGCCGGGGATCAGGGACGGGTCGGCCACGAGCTGCCGCCGCTGGCCGGGGTGCCGGGCGAGCAGGGAACCGACCCAGCCGACGAGCCTGCCCGTCGTCTCGTTCCCGGCGCCCGCCACGACCGTCACGTAGGTGAGGATCTCGTCGCGGGTGAGGGTGCGCGTCCGGCCCGTCTCGTCCTCGAAGTCGGCGTTCAGCAGGTCGGTCATGAGGTCGTTCGACGGGTGCTTCATGCGCCAGTCGATGTACTCGCCGAAGGCCTCGTTGCTCAGGACCGCGCCGCCCTCGAAGTCCATCTGCCCGCCGTCCTCGGTGCGCAGCACCTCGTCCGTCCGGTCGCGGATGGCCGGCTGGTCGGCCTCGGGGATGCCCAGGAGCATGCCGATCACGCGCATCGGCATCTCGGCGCCCAGGGCCGCCATGAGGTCGAAGCGGTCGCGGTCGGCGACAGCATCGAGGGCCTTGGTGCAGAAGGCGCGCACCTGCGGTTCCAGCATGCCGATCCGCCGGGGGGTGAAGACGCGGGAGAGCAGGCGGCGGTGGATGTCGTGGACGGGCGGGTCCTCGAAGATGAGGGTGCCCGGCGGGATCTCGAAGTCCGACTTGATCAGCTCGAGGATGTTCCCCCGGGACGAGGGGAACGTCTTCCAGTCCGGCATGCCCCGCTCGCAGTCGGCGAAGCGGGTGACCGCGTAGAAGTCGTACTTCTCGTTGTAGTAGAGGGGCGCCTCCTCGCGGAGCCGGCGGTAGATCGGGTAGGGGTCGTTCGCGAACGCGGCGTCGTAGGGGTCCCAGTAGACCTCTCCGTCGGCTGCCACCTCTGCACCTCCAGAAACCATCGGAACATTCGCCTGGGGCCGGGTCCTCTCCCCACCGGCCGGGCCGGTGGGGAGAGAACCCGGTGACCGATCGGTCACTTGAGCATGGATCCCGCGTCGATGGGGAGCGTCACACCGGTGATGTAACGCCCCTCGTCCGAGGACAGGAAGAGCACCGCGTTGCTGATGTCCACGGGTTCTACCCACGGAACCGGCAGTGCGTTCATCATCTGGGAGATCGGCGCCATGTCGTCGGCGGTCGGGTTCTCCAGGTCGGGGCGGAACATCCGGTAGGTCATGTCGTTCAGCAGCATCGGCGTGTTCACCTGGGTGGGGTGCACCGAGTTGACGCGGATGCTGTACTGCGCGAGCTCCACGGCCATGGTGCGCATCAGCCCGACCACGCCGTGCTTGGCCGAGACGTAGTTGCCGACGTTCGGGTGGGCCTTCAGGCCGCCCACGGAGCTGGTCAGCACGACCGAGCCGCCGCGGCCGCCCTCGATGAGGTGCGGGACCGAGGCCTTGGCGGTGTGCCAGACGCCGGTGAGGTTGACGTCGATGGAGTCCTGCCACAACTCCTTCTCCATCTTGTGGATCTCGTTGCCGGAGGCGGCGAGCCCGGCGTTGGCCACGACGATGTCCAGCCGGCCGAGCCGCTCCACCCCGTCGTCCACGGCGGCCTTCAACCCGTCGTAGTCGCGCACGTCCACCTGGGTGGCGATGATGCGGCGGCCCAGCTTCTCCACCTGGCGGACGGTCTCGTCCAGGTCCTCGGGGGTGGACATGGGGATGGGCACCGTGTCGATCTGCTTGCAGACGTCGATCGCGATGATGTCGGCGCCCTCCTCGGCCAGGCGCACGGCGTGGCTGCGGCCCTGGCCGCGGGCCGCGCCGGTGATGAAGGCGACCTTTCCTTCGACTCTTCCGGGCATCTCTTGCCTCATTTCTTGGTGTTCGAGGGGCCGCCGCCGGACTGGCGGCGGCGCAGGAAGGCCAGCAGGAGGACGAGCAGGACCGACACGACCGCGACGGGGCCGGCGTGGCGGAGGAGCACGCCGCCGACCGGCGCGAGGAGGTCGACCGGCTCGGCGTGCGGCACCGGTCCGCGCCGCGCCGCGGGCTCGGGGGCCCCCTCCGCGGCGGGCCCCGCCGCGGAGGCGGTGTCCGCCGCGGACGCGGCGAGGCGGTCGGCGAGGTTGGCGGCGAACTGGTCGATGAGGGCGGTGGCGACGTCGGCGAGCGTGCTGCGCCCGAACTGCGCGGGTTTGCCGGTGATGGCGAGGTCGGTGTCGACGAGGACACCGGTGGTGGCGCCGCGGTCGGTGAGCGCGCAGGTGATGACCGCCTTGGCGGTGCCGCCGCCGCGGGCCTCCCGGCCGCTGGCCTCCATGACCACGGTCCGCGCCTCCTCGTCGCGGGAGAGGAAGGTGACGGTGCCACCGTAGGTGAGGCCGATCGGCCCGAGCCTGACCTTGACCCTGCCGCCGAAGCGGTCGCCCTCGTGCGAGGTCAGGGTCGCGCCGGGCACGCAGGGGGCGATCCGCTCGATGTCGAGCAGGACCTTCCACGCCTCGTCGGCCGGGACGGGGATCTCGAGGGTGTTCTGGAGCTTCATCCGGTCTCCTCCGCGGCCACCGCGCCATCGGCCGCCGCCCGGACGGCCTTGAGGATGCCCTGGTAGCCGGTGCAGCGGCACAGGTTCCCCGACAGGCCGTCGCGGATCTCCTCGTCGGTGGGGTCGGGGTTGTCCCGCAGGAACGCGGTGGCCGTGACGACCAGCCCCGGCGTGCAGAAACCGCACTGCAGCCCGTGGTGGTCGCGGAAGGCGCACTGCACCGGGGAGAGCTCGCCGGCCGGCGAGGCGATGCCCTCGACGGTGGTGACCTCCGCGCCGTCGGCCTGCACGGCGAACACCAGGCAGGCGCGGACGGCCTCCCCGTCCATGAGGACGGTGCAGGAGCCGCAGACGCCGTGCTCGCAGCCCACGTGGGTGCCGGTGAGCCGGCAGTGCTCGCGCAGGAAGTCGGCGAGGGTGAGGCGGGGCGGCACGGTCGCGCGCCGCGTCCTGCCGTTGACCTTCACCCGGATCTCGATGTCAGGCATCGCCCGCCTCCTTGACGGCTCTCTGCCAGGCGCGCGCCACCATGACGGCCCCGACGTGTCTGCGGTAGTCGGCGGATCCGTGCAGGTCGGCGGGCACCGACCGCAGCTCCGCCACGGCGGCGCGCCCGACCTCCTCGGCCGCCGGGGAGTCGGCGCCGCATCCCGCCAGCGCCTCCTCGGCGGCGCTGGCGCGCAGCGGCGTCGAGCCGAGGCCGAACAGGCCGATGGCGCACCGCCGGATCTGCGCGGCGCCGTCGAGCTCGACCGAGACGGCGGCCCCCGCGAGGGCGAAGTCGCCGCTGCGGCGGGCGAACTCCTCGACGGCGAACCCGCTGCGGGGTCCGCGGACGGGGAAGGCGACGCCGGTCAGCAGCTCGTCCTCGGCCAGGCCGGTGCTCCACATGCCGGTGAAGAAGCCCTCGGCGGGCAGGGTCCGGGCGCCGCGCGGCGAGAGCGCCTCCAGCCGGGCGCCGAGCGTCAGGGCGATCGCCGGGTACTCGGCGGCGGCGTCGGCGTGCGCGATCGACCCGCCGATGGTGCCGCGGTTGCGGATCTGGAAGTGCCCGATCAGCGGGGTGGCGCGGGCCAGCAGCGGCACGTTCCGGGCGACCTCCTCGGACCGCCCGATCTCGGCCTGGGTGGTGCCGGCGCCGATCCACACCTCGTCGCCGCGCCGCTCGACGCCGCGCAGCCCCGCCACGCGGCGCAGGTCGACGAGGTGGTCGAAGACCGCCAGGCGCAGGGCGAGCATGGGGACCAGGCTCTGCCCCCCGGCGATGAACTTGGCCTCCTCCCCCAGCTCGGCGAGCAGGCCGACGGCCTCTGCCGCGTCCTGGGGCGCGTGGTAGGTGAACGGTGCGGGTTTCATCCGGCGGCCTCCTCACGGGCCCGGGCCTCGCGGACCAGGTTGACGATCGACTCCGGGGTGACCGGCAGCCGGGTGATCCGCCCGCCGAACGGGGCGAGCGCGTCGGCCACGGCGTTCACGACGGCGGGGGGCGCGCCGATCGCACCGCCCTCGCCCACGCCCTTGTAGCCGCCGGGGCCGGGGCCGGGGGTCTCGACGTGGCCGTACTCGATGACCGGCACCTCGGTGGCGGTGGGCAGGAGGTAGTCCATGAAGGTCGTGGAGACGGGGTTGCCGTCCTCGTCGTAGGCCAGGTGCTCGTACAGCGCGCCGCCGATCCCCTGCACGGCGCCGCCCGCGATCTGGCCCTCCACCACGGTCGGGTTGATCATCGGGCCGCAGTCCTCGCTGACGATGAAGCGCAGCAGCTTCACCGCGCCGGTCTCGACGTCGACCTCGCAGGTGCACAGGTGCGTGGCGTTGGCCCAGATCACCGGGCTCTGCGCCCGGTACCGGCCGCTGGCCTCCAGTCCCGGCGGCACCCCGGGCGGCAGGGTCTCGGGCTGGAAGTAGGCGATGGCGGCGATCTCCGCCAGCGGTATCCCGCTCTCGGGCTTGCCGCGGACCGAGGCCTGCCCGCCGGCCACCTCGATGTCGCTCGCCGACACCTCCAGGCGGTGCGCGGCGATCTCGGCGATCCGCTCCTTCAGGATGGCGGCCGTCACCTCGATGGCCCCGGCGGTCATCGAGCCCGACCGGCTGCCGCCGGTGCCGCCGCCGAACGGCGTGATCGCCGTGTCGCCCTGGATGGTGTTGACGTCGGCGATGTCCACGCCCAGCGCGTCGGCGGTGAGCTGGACGACGGTGGTCTCGATGCTGTTGCCGCTGGAGCCGCCGCTGACGTACACGTTCACCTTGCCGGAGGGCTCGATGCGGATCGTCGCGCCCTCGGTGGCGTGCAGCGTCAGCGAGTCCGTGGTCGGCTCGACGTAGGTGCACGTGCCGACGCCCAGGTAGCGCCCCTCGGCCCGCGCCCGCGCCTGCTCGGCGCGGAAGGCGTCGTAGTCGAGCATCTCCAGGGCCTGCTCGAACGTCTCCAGGGGGGTGACGTCGCTGTAGGGCATGCCGTTGTGGTTGGTGTAGGGGAACTCGTCGCGCCGCAGCAGGTTCCGGCGCCGCAGTTCGGCGGGGTCCATGCCCATCTCGCGCGCCGAGATGTCCAGGAGCACCTCGCGCGCCACCGACTCGAACTGCCAGGGCCCGCGGTAGGCGGTGCGGCCCACGGTGTTGGAGAAGACGCCGGTGGTGGCGAACGTGCCCTGGGGCACCCGGTAGGGGCCGGGGAAGAGGATGCCGACGACGGCGCAGGTGTTCAGCGGCGCGGGGATGGGGTAGGCGCCCACGTCCTGCACGTAGTCGATCGCGGTGGCCAGCATCGTGCCGTCGGCGTCGAAGGCGATCCGGGCGTCGGCGTGCTCGTGGCGGGCCTGCCCGGCCGCCAGCAGGTTCTCCCGCCGGTCCTCGATCCACTTCAGCGGGCCGGGCACCTTCGGCGCGGCCAGCATGACGCAGATCTCCTCGCGCATGGGCAGGACCTTCTGCCCGAACCCGCCGCCGGTGTCGCGCATCACGACCCGCACCCGGTTCTCGTCGATGCCGAGCAGCCGGGCGCAGAACAGGCGCACCTCGTGCGGCGACTGGGTCGACGCCCAGATGTCCATCTCGCCGGTGACCGGCGACCACTGCGCGACGATGCCGCGCGTCTCCATGGGCACCGCCGCGTACGCCTGCTGGTGGATCGTCTCGCGGACCGTGAACGCCGCCTCCTCGAAGACCGGGAGGTCCTCGACGGGCAGGCCCGCGAGCTCGCACGCGACGTTGCGCGGGAAGCCGTCGTGCACCAGCTCGCCCGACTCGCGCGCCGTGGTGTAGTCGGCGACCGGGGGCAGCGGCTCGTAGTCGACGAAGACGAGCTCCGCGGCGTCCTCGGCGATGTAGCGGTCCTCGGCGACCACCAGCGCCACCGGGTCGCCGACGAAGCGCACCTCGCCCTCGGCCAGCTGCGGGCGCGGCGTGTCCGCGACGTCGCGGCCGATGAGGGTGTACCACTGCTCGTGCACACCCGGGTTGAGGTCCTCCGCCGTGAACACCGCGACCACCCCCTCCAGGGCGAGCGCCTCCGAGGCGTCGACGCCCCCGATCGCGGCGCGGGCCAGGGGGCTGCGCACGAAGCACGCGTGGAGCGTGCCGGGCCTGGCCACGTCGTCCACGTAGGTGCCGTGCCCGGTCAGCAGCCGCGGATCCTCCACCCGCGGCACCCGGGCGCCGACGTAGCGTGCCCCGTTCGTGGTCTCGTCGTTCATGCGGCCACCGGCCTCGCCGGACCGAAGTCACTCACTCAGGGCTCCTCTGACCGTGCGCACGTCTCGTCGCCGTGCGTCAAGGCGAGCATGGGGGGAAGCCGCCTGCGCTCCCCGCACTGTTGAGCAGTTGCCCAGCAGTGCTGAGCACATGACTAGCACCGGGGGAATACACCGTCAAGAGCCCCGGAGGTCGCCCCAGGTCAGAGGGATTCGCCCAGCACCCGCGGTCAGGTGCCGGACGGGTCGAACAGGGCCAGCGGCCGGAACGTCTCCGTGGCGCCGGTCTCGTCGGGCGGCAGGGCCAGCGCGGCCAGCGCCTGGCACTTGAACGCCCGCGCCGCCGCGCTCAGCCGGTACCGCAGCACGCGGTCGCCGTCGTCGAACGCATCCGCCGCCGACCAGATCCGACAGTCCGCCGCGCCGCGGTCGACCGCCGCGCGCACCATGCGTCTGACGCGCGGATCGGAGTCGTACAGCTCCAGGTCGACCGCGATCGCGGCGGGCGGACGGCCCCGCGCGGGGGCGTCCAGCGCGCTCTCCAGGTCGCGGTGGTCCGCGCCGAGGATCCGCATCGGCAGGTCGGCGCGGCCCTCGGTGAACACCCGCACCTCCCAGCCGACGAGGGCCAGGTCGACCATCCAGCCGCCGACCCGCCGCACGACGTCCGCGGGCCGGCGCGCGGCGACCACCAGCCGGTGCCTCATGATCCGTCCGCGGGGCGGGCGAGCTGCCGGGAGAGCGAGGCGATGTACTCCTTGAACACCTCGTCCACCGGCGTCGAAGGATCGATGAGCCATGATGTCTCTATCCCGTTGAGAAAGGCGACGATCTCTTCCGCCTTGGTGGCCGGGTCCAGGTCCGTGCGGTACCCGCCGGTGCGCTGGCCCCGCCGGATCCCCTCGGCGACGGTGGCGACCGCGGCGCGGTGCCGGCCGGTCAGCCGGTCGTGCAGCGGTGCTCCCGGATCGAGGTTCTCCATGCGGAGCACCGCGTACATGCCGACCATCTCGGGTGCCTTGGCGATCCGGTCGGCGACGTGTTCGAGCTGTTCGAGGATGTCCCGCGAGGTGTCGATGCGCGCCTCGTCGTAGGCGTCGCGCGCGTCGAGCACCGCTTCGAGCAGGTGCCTCTTGGACCGGAAGTGGTGCAGCAGGCCCGACGGGCTGATCCCCGCCGCCCGCGCGATCTGGCCCAGTGTCGTGGTGCGCCATCCGTTCCGGGTGAGCAGGCGCTGGGAGGCCGCGAGGATGAGCTGTTTTCGATGCTCGCCCTTGGCCAGGAGCGCCGCATACGGGCGGGGGTCGGACACGGGGGTTCTCCCATCCGAGCTACCGAAGGTACGTTAGGTCGTTCGGCCGTGCCGAGGGTCGGGAGCGCACGGGAACTTTGCGAGCACTTACTCACTTATTCCCGCACAAAAAAACTAGCCGTTCGGCAGGCGGGAAGCAACGGGTACCGGCCGGAAATCTCCACCGGCCCACCGGTCCGCGGACCGCCGCGCGCCGCCGCGGCCGCGGACCGGTGGAGCGCCCGCTACTTGAGCTTGGCCTTCATCTCGTCGAGCTTCACCAGGATCGGGAAGCCGCTCACGCTCAGGGCGTTGCCGTGACCGGTCTGGTGGACGTCGAAGACCGACTGGATCGCGGCGTGGAAGCCCTGGACGTCCTGGGTCTGGTTCACCGCGCGCTTGGCCTGGCGCAGCCCGAAGGCGGGCATCTCGGCGATCTGGGCGGCCAGCTCCCGGGTCCGGGCGTCGAGTTCCTCGCGGGGAACGACGCGGTTGACCATGCCGACCTTCTCCGCCTCGTCGGCGGTCAGGGGGCGGCCGGTGAAGAGGATCTCCTTGGCCTTGCGGGGGCCGAGCTCCCAGGTGTGGCCGTGGTACTCCACCCCGCCGATGCCCATCGTGACCACCGGATCGGAGAACAGCGCGTCCTCGGCCGCCACGATGAGGTCGCACGGCCAGCACAGGAGCAGGCCGCCCGCGATGCAGCGGCCCTGCACCGCGGCGATGGACGGCTTGGGCACGTTGCGCCAGCGCAGGGAGTACTCCAGATAGCGGCGCGACTCCTCCCGGTATATCCACTCCAGAGTGATCTTCTCGGGTCGCGGGGCACCGCTCTTGAGGTCGTGCCCCGCGGAGAAGTGCCTGCCCTCCGCCCGCAGCACGATGACCTTGGCGTCCTCGTCCCGGGCCGCCCTCGTCCAGGCGGCGTCCAGTTCGTCGAGCAGCTCCATGTTCTGGGCGTTGGCCGCCTCCGGCCGGTTCAGGGTGATGGTCGCGATGCCGTCGGCGACCTCGTAGTCGATGTACAAGACGGGCTCCTCAACCTCGGGGCAGGCCGAGCACCCGCTCGGCGATGATGGTGCGCTGGATGTCGGAGGCGCCGCCGGCGATCGTGCCGCCGAAGCTCCGCGCGTAGCGCTCGAACCAGCCGGTGATGAACACGTCCAGGTTCAGGTGGGCGTAGGGTCCCGTCGGCGCGGGGTACAGGCCCTCGGCTCCGTGGGCGTCCAGCATGCGTTCCGCCGCCTTCTGCGTCGCCTCGGAGCCGAACAGCTTCAGCGTCGACAGCGCGGCGACGTCCTGCTCGCCGCGGGCCGCCCGCGCCAGGGCCGCCGAGCCCATCAGCCGCAGCGCCTGGCCGTCCATGACGAGCGTGGCGTACCAGTCGCGGTCGAGCACGGTCTCCGGCCGGAAGTCGCGGATCTGCTCCTCCAGGCGCGTGGCGAAGTGCAGCCACAGCATGTTGCGCTCATGGCCGAGCGAGCCGTTGGCGACCCGCCAGCCGTCGTTCAGCGCGCCGACGAGGTTCTCGGCGGGCACCCTGACGTCCTCGAAGAACACCTCGTTGAAGTCGAGGTCGTCGCGGCCCGCGATCGAACCGAACGGGCGCCGGGTCACCCCGGGCAGGTCCGTGGGGATGAGCAGCACGCTGATGCCCTTGTGCTTGGGCGCGTCGGGGTCGGTGCGCACGAAGGCCAGCAGGACGTCGGCGTCGTGGGCGCCGGACGTCCACACCTTCTGGCCGTTCACCACGAAGTGGTCGCCCCGCAGGTCCGCCCGGGTGCGCAGCGAGGCGAGGTCCGAGCCGGCTCCCGGCTCGCTCATGCCCAGCGACGCGGTGATCTCCGCGCGCAGGATCGGGACGGCCCAGCGGCGCTTCTGCTCCTCGCTGCCGAAGGACAGCAGCGAGGCCGCGATGATGCCCAGGCCCTGGGGGTTGAAGCTGTGGTAGATCTTGCGCTTCGCCAGCTCCTCCAGGTGCACGTACTGCTGGAGGAGGCTCGCGTCGCGGCCGCCGAACTCCGGGGGGTTGCCCGGCAGCAGCCAGCCCGCGTCGAACAGCCGCCGCTGCCAGCGGCGCGCCCACTCGGGAATGTGCGAGCTGGAGCGCGGCCGCTCCGCCGCCTCCTCCTCTGTCGGCGTGTTCTCGGCGAGGAAGGCCGCGAACTCGGCGCGGAAGGCCTCGACATCGGGATCAAACGTCAGCCGCATGACACTCCTCGGCGATCAGCGCCCGGTGCTCGGCGGCGCCGCCGAGCAGCAGTTCACCGGCCTTGGCCCGCTTGAGCGCGAACTGGAGGTCGTTCTCCCAGGTGTAGCCCATGCCTCCGAACAGCTGGAAGCCGCTCTGGAACACCAGCGACTGGCACTCCCCCGCCGCCGCCTTGGCCATCGAGGCGGCCAGCCGGCGGCGCGGGTCGTCGGCGGCGATCGTCAGCGCCGCGTAGTACGCCAGCGCCCTTGCCCGCTCGACCGCCACGTGCATGTCGGCCGCCCGGTGCTTGACCGCCTGGAACGAGCCGATGGGCACGCCGAACTGGTGGCGGGTGCGCACATGCTCCAGCGTCAGGTCCAGGATCCGCTGGCAGGCGCCCACCATCGTCAGCGCCATGCCGGCCAGCGCCCGGTGCCGCGCCTGCTCCACGTCCGCCTCGCTCCGGTCGGCGGCGGTGACGCGCACGCCGCTGAAGACGACCTCCGCGACGTGCAGGAGCGGGTCGAAGACCTCCGTGCGCACGGCCGCGACCCGCGCGGCGGGGACGGAGAAGACGCCCTCGCCGGTCACGACGGCCAGCCGGTCGGCGCGGTCGCCGTCCAGAACGTGGCGGGCGGTGCCGTCCAGCGTCCAGCCGTCCCCGTCGCGTCGCGCCGTGACGCCCTCGAACACCGCGGTCCCGGACTCGCCCCGGCCGGCCGCCTCCGGGAAGAAGGGGGCGAACTGCGTCATCGTCGCCAGATAGGGGGTGGGGTCGGTGGCCCGGCCCAGCTCCTCCAGCACGATCGCCAGTTCCACGGCCTCGGCCGGGTCGGTCAGCTCGGTCCAGCCGTGGCGGACGTAGGACTTCCAGAGAGGTCCGGGGTCGGCGCCCCCGTCCACGACGCCGCGGACCATCGAGGGCGGGCACTCCTTGGCGACGGCCTCGCGGACCGTGGCCTGCCACAGCCGCTGGTCCTCGTCGAATTCAAAGATCATTCTCGGTTCCCCTTGCGCACGGTCTTCCTTCCTTCTCCGCCGAGGCGGTCCTTCATCACCTTTCCGGCGGCGTTGAGCGGCAGCGCGTCGCGGAACTCCACGCGGCGCGGCACCTTGTAACCGGCCAGCCGCTCCCGGCTCCAGGCGATGAGCCCTTCCTCGGTGACGGGGGCGCGCGGCACGACGAAGGCCCTGCCGACCTGGCCCAGCCGCTCGTCCGGCACGCCGACGACGGCGGCCTGGGCGACGGCCGGGTGCCCGAGCAGGACGCCCTCGATCTCGGCCGGGTAGGCGTTGAAGCCGCCGACGATGAACATGTCCTTCTTGCGGCCGATGATCTTCAGCCTGCCGCCGTCGTCCAGCGAGCCGAGGTCGCCGGTGCGCAGCCAGCCGTCGGCGTCGACCGCCTCGGCCGTGGCCTCCGGGTCGTCGAGGTAGCCGCGCATCACGCTGTAGCCGCGCACGAGCACCTCGCCGTCGTCGGCGACGCGCACCTCCATGCCGTCGCAGGGGGTGCCGACGGTCGTGGCGATCTGCTCGAACGGGTCGCCGGGGCGGGAGGCGGTGACGGTCCCCGCCTCGGTCAGGCCGTAGGCCGTCGTGACCGACGCGAAGGGCAGCTCGTCGCGGATCCTGCGGACGAGTTCCACCGGGATGTCGGCGGCTCCCGTCGAGGCCACCCGCAGCGACGACACGTCGTACCCGCCGCGGGTGGACCGGTCGCCCGGCGCCGACAGCAGCGCGTGGTAGACGCTGGGCGGCCCCGGCAGCACCGTCACCTTCTCGCGCTCCACCAGTCCCAGCACGGCGTCCAGGTCGAAGACCGGCACCGGGATCACGGTGCAGCCCTTGATCAGCGACGCGACGCAGCCGGCCTTGTAGCCGAAGGTGTGGGCGAACGGGTTGGCGACCAGGTAGCGGTCGCCCTCCCGCAGCCCCACCAGGTCGCCCCAGCCCGCGTACTTCCGCAGGGTCTGGCGGTGGCTCATCATGACGCCCTTGGGACGGCCGGTCGTGCCGGAGGTGAAGACGACGTCGGCGATGTCGTCGCCGTCCACCTCGCGGGCGAAGGGCGCGCCGCTGTCCAGGAAGTCCGACCCGAGGTCGATCACCGGGACGCCGGGCGGCGCGGTGTACTCCCTGCCGAGGAACCCCTGGCGAACCAGCACCGCCCTGGCCCCGCTCCGCGCCAGGACCTCGGCCGTCTCCTCGGGCCGGAACCTGGGGTTGACCGGGACCAGCACGCCGCCGGCGGCCAGCAGCCCGAAGGCCGCGACGATCCACTCGGCGGAGTTCGGGGCGCACAGCGCCACCCGGTCCCCCCGGCCGATCCCCGCGGACGCGAACGCGCCCGCGGCGATCCCGGCGCGCTCCGCCAGCTCGCCGAAGCCGAGCCGGACGGCCCCGTCCACGACCGCCTCGGCGTCGCCGAAGCGGTCCGCGGCCGAGAGCACCATCTCGGGGATGGTGGCCTCCTTCATCCGCCGATCAGCCTCGCGAGGTTGCCGCCCATGATCAGCGCCTTGTGCTCCTCGCTCATCCCCTCCAGCTCGTCCACGTAGGTGATGGGGTCGGCCAGGCCCTCGGGGTGGGGGTAGTCGGAGCCGAACAGCACCCGCTCCACGCCCAGCAGGTCCGACAGCTTGACCATGTCCTCCTCCCAGAAGGGGCTGACGTGGATGTTGCGCTTGACCGCGACCACCGGGTCCTCGATGAAGTCCTGCGGCATCTTCTTGTAGATGTTGGCCAGCTGGCTCAGCAGCGGCCCCACCCAGGAGGCGCCGTTCTCGATCACCGCGAACTTCAGCGCCGGGAAGCGGGACAGGGCGCCGTGGATGGCCAGCGCCGCCACGGTGTCCTGGATCGGGCGCCACTCGAAGATCATGCGGAAGGCGTTGGGCTTGAACGGCAGCATCTCGTTGCTGACGCCCTCCCAGTCGCTGATGTAGCGGCTGTAGCCGCTGTCGGAGGAGTGCAGCCCGACCAGGACGTCGTGGTCGACGACGCGCTGCCAGAACGGGTCGAACTCCGGCAGGCCGAACGAGCGGGTGCCGCCCCGCAGGCTCGGGACGGGGGCGGGGCGCACCAGGATGGCGCGGGCGCCGTTGGCCACCGCCCAGTCCAGTTCCTCGATGGCCTTCTCCACGATCGGCAGGGTGATGACCGGCGTGGTGAAGATGCGGTCCTGGTAGTTGAACGTCCAGGTCTCCAACAGCCACTGATTGAGCGCGTGGATGACCGCGTGGGTCATCTCCACGTCGTCCTTCATCCGCTCCTCGATGAGGCTGGCCAGGGTCGGGAACATCAGCGTCCTGGCGATGCCCAGCTCGTCCATGAGCCTCAGGCGCGGCTCGGGCTCGCGGAAGGCCGGGATGGAGCGCATCGGCTTGCCGAAGATCTCGCGGCGGTCCTTGCCCTCGGGGTTGCCGACCCGGAAGTACTCCTCCATCGCGCCCGGCCGGGCGACGACCTCGAAGGTGGGGTTGGGGATGTACTCGCTGATGTTGCCCCGCACCGCGATCTTCGTACGGCCGTCCACCTGCACGTACTTGATCGCGTTCTTGTACTCCTCGGGCAGGTACTTCGTCAGCGCCTCCTGCGGCTCGTACAGGTGGTTGTCGGCGTCGAACAGCGGATAGGGCAGCTCACGCGACGGCATGGGGACTCCTCGGTCGGTCCTTCGGTTCAGGGTGGATATGACGTTCTCTTAAAAGAGAATGCCATAGGCGATGCGGGGGCTCCGCCCGCTCACGTGACGGCGCCGGACGTCTTGAGCTCGATGATGCGCTCCCAGGTGAGGCCGGCCTCCAGGAGCACCTCCTCGGTCTGCGCCGCGAAGCCGGGGGCCGGCCCCGCCGCGGCGCTGCGGACGTCGAACTGCACGGGGCTCGCGGCCAGCCGCATCTCCCCCGCCCGCACCATGTACTCGTTCGCCCGGACCTGCCCGTCGTCGACCACCTGCAGGGAGTCCTGCACCGGGGCCCAGGGCCCGGACAGGGTGGCGAAGCGCTCCGCCCACTCGGCCAGCGTGCGGGTGGCGATCACCTCGCGGAGGATCTCCACGGCCTGGCCGGTGTTGGCCGCGATCAGCTCGCCGGTGGCGAAGCGGGGGTCGTCGACGAGGTCGGGCCGGTCGACGTGGCGGCACACGTCGGCCCAGAACTTGGCGGGCTGCAGCATGACGAGCGACAGGTACCGCCCGTCGGAGGTGCGGTAGAGCCCGACGAGGGGGTTGGCGGGCGAGCCGTGGGCGCCGGTCTCGGAGGCCTCCATCGACTCGCCGAGGTGGGCCGAGAGCGTGATGCCGTGGCCCATCGACCACACGCCGCTGCCCAGCAGGGAGACGTCCACGACGGACGGTTCGCCGGTGCGCCCGAGTCTGACCAGCGCCGCCGCGATGCCCCCGGCGAGGTTCGTGCCGGAGATGGTGTCGCCGTAGGCGGGCCCCGGCGGGTTGATCAGCCCCTCGATGTCCGGCGGGGTGATGCTGGCGGCGGTGCCGGCCCGCGCCCAGAAGGCGGTCATGTCGTACCCGCCCCGCTCGGCCTCCGGGCCGCGGGGGCCGAGCGCGCTGCCCCGGGCGTAGATGATCTTCGGGTTCACCGCGCGGACGTCGTCCACGTCGATGCCGAACCGCCGCCGGTGGCCGGGCAGGAAGCTGGTCAGGAAGACGTCGGAGCGCCTGGCGAGCTCGTAGAGGACCTCGCGGCCCTCCGGCGCGGAGATGTCGAGGCCGACGCTGCGCTTGCCGCGGTTGGCGTGCTCGAAGTTGGGGTTGGGGTCGCCCTCGACGCGCATCCTGCCGGTCTGGCGCAGCCCGCGCTGCGGGTCGCCGTGGACGGCGTGCTCGATCTTGACGACGTCGGCGCCCCAGTCGGCGAGCACTCCGCCCGCCGAAGGGACGAACCCGTACATCGCGACTTCGAGGACCCGGACGCCCTCCAGGGGCCCGCCCGTCATCCGGACACCGCCACCGCGAAGGTCTTGCGCTCCAGGAACTCCTCCAGGCCCGGGACGCCGCCCTCGCGGCCGATGCCCGACTGCTTGTACCCGCCGAAGGAGGCGTCGCCGCCGAAGTAGTAGCCGCCGTTGACGCTCAGCGCCCCGGCGCGGATCCGCCGCGCCACCGCGACGGCGTGCTCGTCGTCGGCGCCGAAGACCCCGCCGGCCAGGCCGTATATCGAGTCGTTGGCGATGCGCACCGCCTCGTCCTCGTCGTCGAACGGCAGGACCACGAGCACCGGACCGAAGACCTCCTCCTGGGCGATCTCGGCGCCCGGGTCGACACCGGTCAGCAGGGTCGGCTGGTAGAAGTAGCCCGGGTCGACCTTCTGGCCGCCGGTCACCAGGGTCGCGCCCGCCCCGACGGCCCGCTGGACCATGCCGTGCACCTTGTCGCGCTGCTTCTCGCTGATGAGCGGGCCCATGTAGGTCTGCGGATCGGCGGGATCTCCGTACTTGATCCCGGCCATCATCGCGGCGGTCTGCTCGACGAACGCGTCGTGGTGCCGCCGCGGCACGAGCACCCGGGTGGTGATCGCGCAGCCCTGGCCCGCGTGGCTGCAGACCATGAAGGCGGCGGCCATCGCGCACAGGCCGATGTCGGCGTCGTCGAGCACGATCATCGCCGACTTGCCGCCGAGCTCCAGGAACACCTTCTTCACCGTCTCGCCCGCGGCCGCCATGATGCGCCGCCCGGTGGCGGTCGAGCCGGTGAAGGTGACCATGTCGACGCCGGGATGGGTGGTGAGGACCTCGCCCACCGCCACGTCGGACGAGGACAGGACGTTGACCACGCCGGCCGGGATGTCGGTGTGCTCGGCGAGCAGCTCGCCGAGGGCCTGGGTGATCAGGGGGGTGTCCGGCGCCCCCTTGAGCACGACCGTGCAGCCGGCGGCGAGCGCGGGCGCGAGCTTGGCCAGCGCGAGCTGGACCGGGTAGTTGTACGGGATGATCGCCGCGACGACGCCCGCGGCCTCCTTCTCCACCCAGCGCCGGTGGCGCCTGCCCCGGGACTCGATCTCGCCGAGCTCCTCGGTCATCGGGTAGGTCCCCAGCAGGTCCGCGTAGTAGCGGACGATCTCGATCGGCTCGTCGAGCTGGGTGCCGTGGGTGCTCATCCGCGGCGCGCCGGCCTCGGCGATCGTCAGCTCGCGCAGCTCCTCCTTGTGCTCCACCAGCGCCCGGTGGAACTGCTCGAGGCAGCGCACGCGCAGGGACGCGTCGCTCGCCCAGTCCGTGGTGTCGAAGGCGCGGCGCGCCGCCGCGACCGCCGCCTCGGCCTCGGCGACCGTGGCGTCGGGCGCGTGTCCGACCACCCGCCCGGTCGCCGGGTCGAGTGATGCGAACGTCTTGCCGGTCTCGAAGAGCCGCCCGTCCACGAGCAGCCTCGCCCGCCGTTCCCGTGTGCCCACCGGTCCTCCTCGTCCATGGGTGGAGGACCAACCTAGATAAGTGAGTGAACACTCATCAAGACTGGTCTTTCCGCTGCTTTGAGAGTAAGGTTCTCCCATTCGGAAGTGAAGATTCCATAATCGGTTATCGTCATATCCGAACCGAGGGGCCGCCGGCGGCCTTCGGCACCAGAGAACCCGTCAGCCCACCCGCCCCCCGAGCGAAGGAGCCACCATGGGACGCGTTGAGGGAAAGGTCGCATTCATCACCGGAGCGGCGCGCGGCCAGGGCCGCAGCCACGCCGTCCGGCTGGCCGAGGAAGGCGCCGACATCATCGCGATCGACCTCTGCCAGGACTACGAGACCGTCGACTACCCGATGGCGAGCCCCGACGACCTCAAGGAGACCGCGCGTCTGGTCGAGGCGCAGGGCCGGCGCGTCGTGACCGCCCAGGCCGACGTCCGCGAGGCCGCCCAGGTCCGCGAGGCCCTGGAGCGGGGCATCTCCGAGCTCGGCAAGGTCGACGTCGTCGTCGCGCAGGCGGGCATCGCCCCGCTGCACGGCAACCCCCCGCTGCAGGCCTGGACCGACGTCGTCAACGTCAACCTGCTCGGCTCGATCAACGCGATCCAGGCGTCGCTGCCGCACCTGTCCGAGGGCGCCTCGGTCATCGCGGTCGCCTCCGCCGCCGCGCTCATGAGCCAGGGCATGGTGCAGAACCCCGGCTCCAACCCCGGCGGCAGCGGCTACGCCTGGGCCAAGCGGATCCTGTCGGACTACATGCACGAGCTGGGACGGCAGCTCGCCCCCCGTTCGATCCGGGCCAACGTGGTGCACCCCACCAATGTCAACACCCAGATGCTGCAGAGCAAGCCCATGTACCGCTCCTTCCGGCCGGACCTGGCCGACCCCCGGCGCGAGGACGCCGAACCGGCCTTCCGCGTGCAGCAGGCGATGCCGATCCCCTACATCGAGCCGGTGGACATCAGCAACGCCATCCTGTTCCTCGCCTCCGAGGAGGCCCGCTACGTGACCGGCATGCAGCTGCGCGTCGACGCCGGCGGCTACCTCAAGTGGCACGACTTCCACGTCTGATCGGGCAGAAAGAGCACATCATGAAGGTCAGAGTCGACCAGGCGCTCTGCCAGGGCCACACCCTGTGCGCCATGAAGGCCCCCGAGGTCTTCGAACTCGACGACGTCGACGGCCACTCCTCGCCGATCAGCCCGGACGTCCCCGCCGGCCAGGAGTCCCAGGTGATGAACGCCGTCAGGTCCTGCCCCGAGCGGGCCATCTCCGTGGAGGAGACGCCGTGAGCACCGAAGACGCCGTCGCCGGGATCGGCGACGAGGAGCGCAAGAAGATCCGCTACCACTTCGACCGGCACGCGCCCGGGTACCGCGAGCGGTTCGAGGACATCACCCACGAGATGCACGCCAGGTGCCCGATCGCCTGGACCGACACGCACGGCGGGCACTGGGTGGCGGCCGGCAACCGCGAGGTCTTCGAACTGGCCGCCCGGTCCGCGGAGTACCTGTCCAACGACCACGACATCAACAACGAGCGGCGCGGCTACCAGGGCATCTCCATCCCCGCGCCCGCGCGCGGCAAGGGGCGCCGCGGCGGGTTCCTGGAGATGGACCCGCCCGAGCAGCGCTACTACCGCCAGACGCTCAATCCCTACCTGTCCCCCGCCGCCATCAACCGGTGGATCCCGTGGATCGACGACCTGGTGCGCGCGTGCATCGACGAGAAGATCGAGTCCGGACGCATCGACTTCGTCGAGGACCTCGTCAACATCGTCCCGGCGGTGTTCACCCTGGCCATGATGGGGATTCCCATCAAGGACTGGACGATCTACTGCGAGCCGGCGCACGCCGCCATCTACACGCCGCTGGACTCCCCCGACATCGAGCGGGTCGGCCGGCTCCACATGCAGATGGGCATGGAGCTGTTCAAGCAGTTCGCCGAGATCAAGGAGAACCCCCGTCCCGGCCTGGTCAACGCGCTCATCAACGCCGAGATCAACGGGCAGAAGGCGCCCGACCTGGAGCTGATGGGCGTGCTCGGGCTGCTCATCGGCGGCGGGTTCGACACCACCACCGCGCTGACCTCCCACGCCATCGAGTGGCTGTCGGAGAACCCGGCGGAGCGCGAACGGCTCAGCCGCGAGCGCGAGTCCCTGCTGGACTCGGCGACCGAGGAGTTCCTGCGCTTCTACACCCCCGCCGTCGGCGACGGGCGCACCGTCTCTGCCGACTGCGAGATCGCCGGGGTGCGGTTCAAGGAGGGCGACCGCCTCTGGCTGTCGTGGGCGATGGCCAACCGCGACCCCGCGGTCTTCGAGGACCCCGACCAGGTCAGGCTGGACCGGGAGGGCAACCGGCACGCCAGCTTCGGCCTGGGCATCCACCGGTGCATCGGCTCGAACGTCGCGCGCACCCTGTTCAAGCGGATGGTCGTGCAGGTGCTCGACCGGATGCCGGACTACGTGTGCGACCCCGAAGGCGCCGTGCACTACGAGGCGATCTCCGTCATCAACGGCATGCGCTTCCTCCCGGCGACCTTCACCCCGGGGCCCCGGCTCGGCCCCGGCCTGGAGGAGACCCTGGAGAGGCTCCAGAAGATCTGCGACGAGCAGGGCCTGGCCGAGCCCGTCACCGTCCGCAAGCGGCGAGCCGAGATCGCCGGCTAGCCGCACCGCCCGCCGGACGGTGGGCCGGGGACGACCCGGCCCGCCGTCCGGCGGCCGCCCTCCGGGCCCCGACCGCAAAGGACGAAACATATGGAAGCGGAAGCCACCGCGCTGCTGCTCGTGCGGGTGGTCGTGGGCGCCACGATGATCGCCCACGGATACAACCACTGGCGGGGCGGCGGCCGCATCGAGGGCACCGCCCGCTGGTTCGGCGGGCTGGGCCTGCGCCGCGGCACCCTCCAGGCCTGGATGAGCGTCGTCACCGAGATCGGGGCGGGCCTCCTGCTCGTCCTCGGCCTCCTCACCTCCCTGGCCTGCGCCGCCGTCATCTCCGTCATGCTGGTGGCCGGGCTCCTGGCCCACCGGAAGAACGGGTTCTTCGTCTTCAAGGACGGCTACGAGTACGTCCTCGTCCTGGCCGCCGTCTGCCTCGCCCTCGCCCTGACCGGCCCCGGCGAGGCGTCCCTCGACCACGCGGCGGACATCGCCGTCGCCGGCTGGACCGGAGGCGCCGTCGCCCTCGGCGTCGCCGTCGCGGCCACCGCCGGGCTCCTCGCCGCCTTCTGGCGCCCCCAACCGCAGCAGGAAGAAGAGGTCAGCTGATGCACGTCGGGTTCATCGGCCTGGGCAGCCAGGGCGCGCCCATGGCCCGCCGGATCGCCGAGGCCGGCCACGGCACGACCCTGTGGGCGCGGCGCGCCGCCTCCCTGGAGCCGTTCGCCGACACCGCCGCCAAGACCGCCGCCACCCCGGCCGAGCTCGCCGCCGCGTGCGACCTCGTGTGCGTCTGCGTCGTGGACGACACCGACGTCGAGGAGGTCCTCACCGGCGAGAACGGCGTCCTGGCCGGGCTGCGGCCCGGCGGCGTCATCGCCGTCCACAGCACCGTGCACCCCGACACCTGCCACCGGCTCGCCGAGGTCGCCGCGCGCCAGGACGTCCGCCTGGTCGACGCGCCCGTCAGCGGCGGGGGCGGCGCGGCCGCCGAGGGGAGGCTGCTGGTCATGGCCGGGGGCGACGCCGACGCCGTCGAGCTGTGCCGCCCCGTCTTCGCCGCCTACGCCTCGCCCGTCATCCACACCGGACCGCTGGGCAGCGGGCAGCTCACCAAGCTCCTCAACAACCTGCTGTTCACCGCCCACCTGGCCACGGCCGCCAGCACGTTCGCGCTCGGCAGGGAACTGGGCGTCGACACCGCCGGGCTCGCCGAGGTCATCACCCACGGCACCGGCACCAGCTTCGCCCTCACCCGCGTCCACGCCGCCGGAGGCGCCCTGGACCGCATGGCGCCCGTCGCCGGACCCCTCCTGCAGAAGGACGTCCGGATCCTCACCGAGCTCGCCCGCGCCGCGGACGCCGACCCCGGCGCCGTCCTGGCCGCCGCCGACGCCGCGCTGGGCCTGATGGGCCACCGGAGGTGACGCGGCGCGTCTGAGACCCTCGAAGGGGGCGGGTTCCGGGGTGGCGGCCTGGACCATGCCGCGGCACCTACTACGATGAAAGTATGTGCCCACTCACCTCCTGTGGAGGACCGGCCGCCAGGAGCAGCTCATGACCAAGCCGGTAGCCCCGTCCGCTCCGGCGGAGGAAGCCGCGCGGCCGGCCGAGAACCCGCCCCGGCGGCGGCGGCTCACCGCCGAGGCCCGCAAGAGCTCGATCCTGGCCGCGGCCAGGCGCGCCTTCATCGAGACCGGTGACATGAACGGCACGACGATCAAGGTGATCGCCGAGCACAGCGGCATCAGCGAGGGCGTGATCTACCGCCACTTCGAGAGCAAGGACCAGCTGTTCTTCGAGGCGGTGGTCGAGCCGCTCAAGCAGGCCGTGGACGACCTCGTGGCCGCGACCGCCGCCGTCGACATGGACCAGCCGCTGACGCCCGAGCGCCAGCTGAAGGCGATGACCGGCCTGTACCGCCAGCTCATCTCGACGCTGGAGGAGATCCTCCCGCTGCTGGGCCTGGTGCTCTTCGGCGACCCGCAGGTGGCGCGGCGGTTCTACCAGGAGAACTTCATGGTGGCCATGGACCGCCTCGCCGAGGCCTGGCGCGAGGTCGAGCACCGGTACGGCTACCCCTTCGAGTCCCCGGACATCTCCGCCCGCGCGGTGATGGGCATCGCGCTGGTGATGGCCCTGGAGAGCCACCACGGCAAGGGGTTCGACCGGCACCGCGCGATGAACCTCATCAGCGACGGCACAGTCAAGGGCTTCTTCCCGCCCCTGGAGCCGGCGCGCCGGCGGCAGTGACGACGCAGGGAAGAGGGGGCGGGGCCTGAGCCTCGCCCCCTCTCGCGTCCTCCGGAGGCCGGGTCCTGCGCCCTTCCGCTACGCCGGTCCGGGCACCTCCAGGACCAGGGCCGTGCCCATCCCGCCGCCCGCGCACATCGCGGCCACCGCGACGCCGCCGCCGCGGCGGCGCAGCTCGTGGACGAGGGTGAGGACCATCCGGGTGCCGGTCATCGCGACGGGGTGCCCCAGGCTGCAGCCGCTGCCCAGGACGTTCACGGTGTCCTCGTCGAGGCCGAGCGCCCGGGTGGCGGCGACGCTCACCGAGGCGAAGGCCTCGTTGATCTCCCAGAGGTCGACGTCCCCGACCGACAGCCCGGCGCGGTCGAGCGCCTTGGGGATGGCGAACTGCGGGGCCAGCCCGGTCTCGGCCGGGGGCACGCCGACGGACGCCCACGCCCGCACGGTCGCCAGCGGCGCCAGGCCCTCCCCCTCGGCGAACGCCCGGTCGGCGACCACCAGCGCCGCCGCGCCGTCGTTCACCCCCGCCGAGTTCCCCGCGGTGATGCCGAAGTCCTTGATCTCCGGGTGCAGCGGCTTGAGCGAGGCGAGCTTCTCCAGCGTCGAGCTCCGCCGGGGGTGCTCGTCGACCTCGAAGGTGAAGGCCGTCCCGTCGCGGCGGGTCACCTCCAGGGGGAAGACCTCCTCGGTGAAGCTCCCGCCGTCGATGCCGGCGATGGCGCGCTGGTGGGAGCGCAGCGCCCAGGCGTCCATGTCGGCCCGGCTGATCCCGGCCTTCACCGCGGCGTTCCATCCGACGGTGATGGTCATGTCCCGGATCGGCGCGTCGGGCGTCTCGCGGTGGCTGGGCGCCAGCCAGTCCTCCTCCCAGTCGTCGGTGGCCGGGATGCGCCGATTCACCTTGGGCATCGTCGAACTGGACTGCACGCCGCCCGCGACGACGACGCGGTCCATGCCCGCGATGACGGACGCCGCGGCGCTCTGCAGGGTGGCCAGGCCCGAGGCGCAGTGCCGGTTGTGCGCGATGCCCGGCGCGTTCACCAGCCCCGCCTCGATCGCCGCGTAGCGGCCGATGGCCCCGCCGCCGTAGAGGGACTCGCCCATGACCACGTCGTCGAAGAGCTCGGGCGGGAGACACGAGCGCCGCACGGCCTCGGCGACCGCCTCCGTGGCGAGCTCCAGCGCGTCGACGTCGGCCAGCGAACCCCGGAACGCCGTCCCGATCGCGGTACGCGCGCCCGAGACGATCACCGCCTCATGACTCATCGTACACTCCCGCAGAGTAAGTAAGTAAGTATTCCCTCACATTCGTTCGGATAGTAACTTCGAGGTATGGCGACGGCAAGGGTGAACGGCCTGCGGGTCGGCTACGAGGTGATCGGGGAAGGGCGCCCTTGGGCGCTCACGCCGGGCGGCCGGGAGGGCAGGGACGCCCCGGGCCTGCGGGAGCTGGCGGAGGCGCTGGCCGGGCGCGGCAACCGGGTGCTCCTCTGGGACCGCCCCAACACCGGCGGATCGGACGTCTGCTTCGAGGGGGACTCCGAGTCGGCGATGCAGGCCGACGTCCTGGCCGGGCTGCTGGAGCACCTGGACATGGCGCCCGCCGTGATCGCGGGCGGCTCGGGCGGCGCCCGGGTGTCGCTGCTGACCGCGTCCCGCCACCCCGGGGCGGCCGCGGGCCTCGCGCTGTGGTGGATCAGCGGCGGCGTCTACGGGCTGCTGTCCGTGGGGATGCACTACTGCGCCGGATCCGTCCAGGCCGCGTGGAAGGGCGGCATGGAAGCGGTCGCCGCGCTGCCGGAGTGGGCCGAGGTCATCGAGCGCAACCCCGCGAACCGGCAGCGCTTCCTCGACCAGGACCCGCGGCGGTTCATCGCGACGATGGAGCGCTGGCTCGCCGTCCACTGCCCCTCGGACGAGGCGCTGGTCCCCGGCATGTCCGACGCCGAGGCCCGCGCCCTCGGCGTGCCCGCCCTGGTGTTCCGCAGCAGCGCGAGCGACATCCACCACCGGCGCGAGACGTCCGAGCAGGTCGCGCGGGCGCTGCCGAACGCCCGGCTCGTCGAACCGCCGTGGGGCGACGGGGAATGGCACGAACGGCAGGCTGCACGCACGTCCGGCGAGGCTCCCGGCCTGTTCGTGCGCTGGCCCCTGCTCGCCCCGACCCTGCAGAAATGGTCGGAGGACGTCCTTCCCTCCTACGGGGAGGCCTGAATGGAAGCCGTCAGCAACGCGAGCCGGATCCGCACGCTGGCCGAGCAGTGCACCGGCGGCGCCAACGTCTTCCCCGCCGAGGTGGAGGCCGCCCTCATCGACCACCCCGCGATCGCCGACGTCGTCGTCATCGGCCTACGCGACAGCAGGTGGGGGCGGCGCGTCCACGCCGTGATCGAACCCGCCGACCCGGACGCCCCGCCCGACCCGGCCGAGGTCGTCTCCTACGCCAGAGGTCGACTGGCGCCCTACAAGGTGCCCAAGAGCGTCGAGATCGTCGACGCCGTCCCCCGCAGCGCCGCCACCAAGGTCAACCGCGGCGCCCTGGTCAGGGCCCGCGGCGGCTGAACGCCAGGGTGCCTGCGCAAGGCGTGGGAAGGCCGCGCCGGGCCGACCCATCGCGGAGGCGGGCCGTCCGCGCCGGGCCGGTCCGCCTCCGTCGGCCGCGTCCTCAGGACGGGGTGACCACCCGGCCGGCGCGCGCGCCGGTCAGCTCGTCGTGGTCGACCAGCACCTGCCCGTTGACGAGGGTGTAGTCGTAGCCGCGGGCGCGCTGGGTGAAGCGCTGCGCGCCCAGGGGGAAGTCCGCGAGCATCTCCGGGGTGTGCAGGTGCAGGCCCTCCAGGTCCAGCACGTTGACGTCGGCATAGGCTCCGGGGGCCAGGACGCCGCGGTCGGCGATGCCCCACAGGTCGGCCGCCTCCAGCGTCAGCTTCCTGACCGCCCCGCCCACGTCGAGCAGCCCTTCGTCGCGCACCCAGTGCTTGAGGAGGTAGGTGGAGTTGCCCGCGTCCATCGTCAGCGCCACGTGGGCGCCGGCGTCCGCCACGCCGATCACGACGTCGGGGTTGGTGATCATCTGGGCGACGGCGGCCAGGTCCTGGTTGAGGACCGGGTAGTACAGCAGGCCCAGGCCGCGGGTCTGCAGGGTGTAGTCCAGGAACGCCTCGGCGGGGCTCGTGCCGCGGCGTGCCGCCTCGGCGGCGAGGCTGTTCTCCGCGCTCACGTCGTAGTCGGCCGAGCCGGGCGGCATGAGGTAGATCCTGGCGGGGTCCTTGGGCGCCAGCGGTCCCGACAGCTCCGACGGCCGCCCCGCCTCCTCGACCAGCCTGGCGCGCAGTCCCGCGTCGGACAGCGCCGCCAGCCGGTCGGCGGGGGGCCTGGCCATCAGCCCGGCCCAGGCGGGGAGGGTGTCGTAGGGGGTGCGGCTGACCAGCCCGTAGACGATGGCGCTGCCGCGCACCGCGGTCATGGGGCGGATGTCGGCGCCCCGGGCGCGGGCGGCGGCGGTCTCCTCCATCACCCACGACCACAGGCCGGGGCGGCGGTCGCTCTGCATGATGGAGAAGGCCAGGGGGCGGCCCGAGGCGCGGCTGACCTCCTCCATCCACGCCATCTCCGAGACGGAGTTGCGGCGCTCGGTCCCGTCGCGCTCGCCGATGCGCGGCACCACCTGGAAGGTGCCGCGGCCGCGGGCGGCCATGGCCTGCGCGATGGCGGCGAGCTCGGCGGGCCGCGCGTACGTGCCGGGCACCGGGCGGCCGTCGGGGACGGTGTGCATGAAGCTGCGCGACGTCGAGAAGCCCAGCGCGCCGTTGTCGACGGCCTCCCCCACGACCGCGGCCATGGCGGCGATGTCGTCGCCGGTGGCGGGCGCCTCCTCCAGGCTCCGCTCGCCCATCACGTAGTAGCGCAGGGCGCTGTGCCCGATGAGGCCGCCGGCGTTCACGCCGAGCTCGCGGCGGCCCAGGGACTTGAGGTACTCGCCGTAGGTCTCCCAGTCCCAGTCGAGTCCGGCCATGATCGTGTCGGCGGGGATGTCCTCGACCGACTCCATCATCGCGGCGAGATAGCCCGCCCGGCCGGGACGGACGGGCGCGAAGGTGACGCCGCAGTTGCCCATCACCACGGTGGTGATGCCGTGGTAGCAGGAGGGCGTGGCCGCGGGGTCCCAGAACAGCTGGGCGTCGAGGTGGGTGTGCACGTCGATGAAGCCGGGCGTCACCAGCCTGCCGGAGGCGTTGATCTCGCGCCTGCCCCGCCCGGTGACCGCGCCCACCTCGGTGATCCGGTCGCCGTCCACCGCGACGTCGGCGCGCCGCGGCGGCGCGCCCGTCCCGTCGACCACCTCGCCGTGGCGGATCACGATGTCATGCATGGCTCAGGTCCTTCCGGCAGCACGGGGACTTAAAAAAGCGGGTACTCACTTACAATAACGCGCGACGCCTGGGAAAATAAGAGAGTATGCATTCACTTTGCCAGGCTGGCCGGTCCAGCCTCCGGTTCATCTCAGGAGCTCTCTGTGGGATCGATGGACGGCCGAGTGGCCATCGTCACCGGCGCGAGCCGCGGCATCGGAAGGTACATCGCCGAACGCATGGCGGCCGAGGGGGCGGCGATCGCCCTGGTGGCGCGGACGGTCACGCGGGGCTCGTCCGCGCTGCCCGGCTCCCTGGAGGAGGTGATGGAGGGCATCCGGGCCCGTGGCGGCCGGGTCGAGGCGGTGCCCGCCGACCTCACCGCGCCCGAGCAGGTCGAGACGGTCGTGGCCCGGGCCGAGGAGCTGCTCGGCCCGGTCGACACCCTGGTGAACAACGCCGGCGTCAACTTCTACGGGCCCGCCCTGGACATCCGGCCCCGCCGCTACGCGCTGATGTTCCAGATGATGGTCCACGCCCCGTTCCGGCTGTGCCAGCTCGCGGTGCCGGGGATGGTGGGGCGCGGCCGGGGCTGGATCCTCAACATCACCTCCAAGCAGGCGCGGCACCCGGTGGGACCGCCCTACCCCGACTGGGCGTCCGACGGCTGCGTGCCGTACGGGATGTGCAAGGCGGCGCTCGACCGCCTCACGACCGGGCTCGCCGCGGAGGTGCACGGCACGGGGGTGAGCGTCAACGCCCTCGGCACGTCCGGGCTGGTGATGACGCCGGGCGTCGCCGTGGTCTCCCCCCACACCCCCGAGAACACCCCCGTCGAGGACGACAGCGCCATGGCCGACGCCGCGCTCGTGCTGTGCGGCGCCAGCCCCGGCGCGGTGACCGGGCGCATCTCCTACAGCATGGAGCTGCTCGGCCGCCCCTTCCCCGAGGGCCCGTGGGCCCTCTCCGCCACCTTCTGAAACCACCCCGCCGCAAGGAGGACCCGTTGAAAGCCACCGTCGACCCGGACCGCTGCCAGGGACACGCCCGCTGCTGGGAGATCGCCCCCGAGGTGTTCGACCTCGACGAGGGGGGCCACGGGCTGGTCCTGACCGCCGAGGTCCCCGCCGGGGCCGAGGAGATCGCGCGCAGGGCGGCGCTCAACTGCCCGGAGCGCGCCATCACCGTGCGCTGAACCCGCCCGCACGGCATCGGGCCCCCGCCCGTCGAGGGCGGCGGGCCGAGGCGTCTCCCCCGGAGCGCCCGTCAGGAGGACTTGATCGTGGCCGGGTCGGCCGGGGTGAAGTCGTACACCCGCGCCGCGTTGCCGACCGTGATCTTGTGCTGGACGTCCTCGGGCAGGTGGCCCAGCCACTTGTTGGCCATCTCGATGGTGTCGGGCCAGGTGGAGTCGGAGTGCGGGTAGTCGCACTCGAGCATCACGTTGTCCTCGCCGATGACGTCCAGCAGCCGCAGGCCCGCCTGGTCCTCGATGAACGTGCCGTACACGTGGTCCTTGAACAATCGCCGGATGTCGGTGTCCAGGTCGAAGCCGGCCGCGCCCTTGGCCTCGCCCCGGTCGTGCGCGGCGTTCATGTTGATGTCGAAGCGCGACGCCCAGTACTTCTGCTTGTCGACGACCTGCTCGGCCCGCTCCAGGAAGTAGGGGATCCAGCCGATCGAGCCCTCCGACAGGGCGATCTTGAGGTTGGCGAAGCGGGGGAAGATGCCGCTGAACAGCCAGTCCAGCAGGGTGCCCGCCTGGTTGACCGCCGCCGAGTAGGCCATGAACGCCAGCGTCGGCATGTCGTCGGAGGTGCGCAGCAGGTTGGACGAGGAGCCCACGTGCATCGACACGACCATGCCGGTCTCGTCGCAGGCCCGCCAGACCGGGTCCCACGCGCCGCTGTGGATGGAGGGCAGCCCGAGCTTGGTCGGGTTCTCCGAGAAGGCGATCGACTTGGCGCCCAGGGCGGCGGTCCGCTCGATCTCCGCGGCGGCGGCGGCCGGGTCCCAGAGCGGGATGATCATCATCGGGATGAACCGGCCCGGGTAGGCCGCGGCGAAGTCCTCCAGGATGAAGTCGTTCCAGGCGCGCACGCACAGCAGCGCGAGCTCCTTGTCCCTGGCCTCGTGGAAGACCTGGCCGCAGTAGCGGGGGAAGGACGGGAAGAGCATCGAGGCCAGCACGTTCCCCTGGTCCATGTCCGCCACCCGGGCGGCGGGGTCGTAGCAGCCGGGCCGCATCTCGTCGTAGGTGATGGGCTCGGGCGAGAACTCCTCCCTCCGCTTGCCCGCCACGGCGTTGAGGCCGGTGGTGACGATCTGGCGGTCCTCGTATACCCAGAACTCCGAGCTCCCCTCCCGCACGATCCGGGGCCCGGTGTCGCGCCATCGCGCGGGCAGCCTGTCCTGCCACAGCCCGGCGGGCTCGATGAGGTGGTCGTCGACGGAGATGAACCAGGTGAACGCCATGCGGAGACTCCCAACTGCTCCTGCCGGCGAGCCGGAAGCCGGCGCGGGGATAAGAAAGCGAACGCTCACATACTAGTTTAGGCGTCGGCCCGCTCCCGCGCCAGGGGCGGATACCGCTCGGCCAGCCGCCCGCGATGCGCCGCGGGCGAACCGGACAGCGCGCGGTTGAGCACCGCGCGCTTCAGATGGACGTGGACGCCGCTCTCCCACGTGTAGCCCATGCCCCCGTGCAGCTGCATCGCCTTGCCCGCGACCTCCACCGCGGCCGCGCAGGCGTAGGACTTGGCCATGGCCGCCGCGACTCCCCCGTCGTCCCGCCCCTCGGCCTGGACGCGCACGGCGCCGTCGACGAGCTTCCCGGCCACCTTCACCTGCACGAACATGTCGGCGCACGCGTGCTTGACCGCCTGGAAGGAGCCGATCGCCCGGCCGAACTGCTCCCGCACCCCGGCGTAGGCGACGGTCGCCTCCAGCATGGCCTCGCTCAATCCGAGGCTGTCGCAGGCCACGGCGACGGCGGCCCGCTCGTGCAGCCGCCGCACGGCCGCCTTCGGATCGCCGCGGAAGCGCCGTACCGCGTCCGGCCGCGCCTCGACGCCGTGCGCGGTGACGAGGCCGAACCGGCGCGTCTCGTCGACGACCGGCTGCTCGGCGACCTCCAGCCCGGGGGCGTCCGGTGCGGCCTCCACCACCACGGGTGTGCCATCGGGATCGAGGGCCGGCAGGAGGAGCCGGTCGGCGCCGGGCGCATCGCGCACGAAGGCCGCCGTCCCGTACAGGAGCGGACCGCGCGCGGTCCGCCCGATGCGGAACGGCACGCCCTCGACGGCCTCTCCTTCCAGCGCCACCGCCGGTACGGCGGTGCCCGCCACGGTCTCCCGGAACAGGAGGTCCCGGCCGGGTGAGGACTCCAGCAGGCCGAGCGCCCCCACGCCCAGGACCGCGACCGCCGGGTACGGGCCGCGAGCCGCCGCTCGTCCCATCTCCCGGAGGACGAGCGCGACCTCGGCGAAGGTCGCGCCCGCGCCGTCCAGCGGCTCCGGGGCCTCGAGGCCGAGCCACCCCGAGCCGGCGATCGCCCGCCAGTCGGGCGCGGCCTCGGCGGCGGTCCTGCCGAGCAGGTCGCGGGCCACCTCGCGCAGCTCCTCGTGGAGCTCGGTGAAGCCGGCGGTCTCGGCGGTCATCGGTTCCCCTTCGGTTCGCGGGGGAGGCCGAGACCGCGCTCCCCGATGATGGAGCGCTGGATCTCGCTGCTCCCGCCCGGGATCGTCCACTCCCACGAGCCGATGAAGTCCAGGACCCAGGCCCCCGACTCCCATCCGCTCGACAGCGGCTTGCGCAGCTCGGTGTGCGCGGCGAGCCCCGCGACCTCGGTGCCGAAGTCCGTCATCCGCTGGAGCAGCTCGCTGTAGTACAGCTTCACGATCGAGGCGTCGGCGGGGCCCGGGCGGTCGTTCTCCACCAGTTCCGCGCACAGCGCGCGCAGGCCGGTGAGCTCGGTCTCCAGCCCCGCCAGCCGGTCCTGCACCCGCGCGTCGTCGAGAGGGGCCGCGCCGCCCGGGCCAGGTCTGCCGCACAGCTCCACCAGCCAGCCGAAGCCGGCGTTGCCGAGCCGCTCGGCCAGCTCCAGCATCGTCATGCCGCGTTCGGCGCCCAGCGTCTCCTGGGCCACCCGCCAGCCGTCGTTCTCGGGTCCGACGAGGCACTCCGCCGGGATGACGGCGTCGTCCAGGAAGATCTCGCAGAAGTGCGACTCGCCCGTCGCCTGGCGGATGGGCCGCACGTCGACGCCGGGCGTCCGCATGTCCATGAGGAAGTAGGAGATGCCGCGCCGCTTGGGTGCGCCGGGGTCGGTGCGGGCCAGCAGTAGGCACCAGTCGGCGTGCGCGGCGCCGCTCGCCCACAGCTTCTGCCCGTTGACGACGTAGGTGTCGCCTTCGCGGCGGGCGGTCGTGCGCAGCGCCGCGAGGTCGGATCCGGCGTCGGGCTCGGAGAAGCCCTGGACCCAGATCTCCCCGTCGAGGATCGCCGGGAGGTGCCGCTTGCGCTGCTCCTCGGTGCCCGCGGCCAGCAGCGTGGACGCGGCGTGGTGGATCGAGACGAAGGCCAGGACCAGCCGTGGCGCGTCGTGGGCGGCGAGCTCCTGGTAGAGCACGACCTGCCGTGCGACGGGCATCCCGCCGCCCCATGCGGCGGGCCAGTGCGGGACCGCGAAGCCCGCGCGGCGCAGCTCCTGGAACCACTCCTTCTGGAAGGCGACGAACTCCGCGTCCGAAACGCCCGTCTGCGCTCCGCGCCAGTCCTCCGGGATGTGCGTCCGGCACCAGTCGCGCACGTGGGCGCGGAAATCCGGGAGGTCGAGGGACGCCGTCATCGCTGCGCCCTCTTCGCCAGGGCCAGCAGCCGCTCGCGGTGCTCGGCGGAGCGCATGGTGACGGCCTCGGCCGCGAAGCCGGCCTGCATCGCGCCGCTCAGCGCCTGCGACAGGTACATGTTGGTCACCCGTTTCGTGCTCTGGAGCGCTTCGGCGGGCTGCGCGGCGAACCTCCGCGCCAGGGCGTACGCCTGGTCGAGCAGTTCCTCCGGCGGGACGGTACGGGAGGCCAGGCCCAGCTCGACGGCGGTGGCCGCGGGGATGCGCGCGCCGGTGTAGAGGTATTCGCGGGACCGCAGGATCGGGGTGAGCAGCGGCCAGAACGCCGCGCCTCCGTCCCCCGCCACCAGGCCCACGCTGACGTGCGGGTCGGCCAGGTGCGCGGTCTCGGACATCAGTACGACGTCGCAGAGCACCGCCAGGCTGCAGCCGAGGCCCACCGCCGGGCCGTTGACGGCGGCGATCACCGGCAGCGGGAAGCGGAGCATCTCCTCGATGATCTGCGCGCCCTCGCGCAGGCTCTCGTCGCGGGCGACCGGGTCGTCGAGGAAGGAGGTGATCCAGCCCAGGTCGCCGCCCGCGCTGAACGCCCGGCCCGCGCCGGTGACGACGACGACCTTGGCCTCGCGGTCCTGGGACAGGCGCTGCCAGACGTTGGCCAGCGCCCAGTGCAGCGGCCGGTTGACGGCGTTGAGCTCCGCGGGCCGGTTGATGAGGACGGTGCGGACCGGGCCGTCGGCCTCGATGGTGAGCTCTTCGGGCAGGTCGTCGTACTTCACGCCGTCGCCTCCGCGTTCTGGAACAGCCCGGTCAGGCCGCGCCGTCCGACCCGCCGGACCAGCCTGTCGCGGGTGCCGGACACGCTCCAGGGCAGCCGCCGCAGCGGCTGGCTGTAGCGGGAGACCCAGGAGATGGTCGTCTCGTCGCAGAAGCCGGCGGCTCCGTGCAGCAGGTGGGCGGTGCGGAAGACGGTCTCAGCCGCCTCGACGGCCGCCAGCCGCAGGGCGAGCGCGTCGTCGAGCGCCTCGGGGAGACCGGCCTGGATGCTCCACAGCGCGTACTTGGCGAGCATCTCCACGCCGCCGCGCTCGACCTCGGCGTCGGTCAGCTGGAACTGCACGCCCTGCTGAGCGGCGAGCGGCTTGCCGAACTGGTGCCGGACGAGCACGTGCTCGCGGGTGAGGGCGATCGCCCGGTCGAGCATGCCCAGGAGCGTCCAGCAGGGCAGGACCAGGCCGAGCGCCACGTCCCGCGCGCCGTTCTCGTCGACCGTCCGCAGGTCGAGCCCGGTGACGAAGGCCGACGTGCGGGGCGGCGCGTCCGGCGGCCGGGCGACGGCCTCGCCGCGCCGCCCGTCCGGTGTCACCGCCGCCCAGCGCAGGCCGAGCCCGGCCACCGCGGCCTCGGGAGCGGTGTCGTCGACGACCAGCAGGCCGTCGGCCTCCAGGGCGGCGGTGCGGGCGAGGCGTTCGGCCACCGGATAGGCGATCGCCCAGTGGCCGGCGCTCCGGCACAGCGCGGCCGCGGCCTCCAGGTCGTCGGGGTCCTCGCGGGGCTCGAGCTCCCACGCGCCGAGCTCGCCCAGGACGGGGGCCAGGACCTTCTCCCGGCTCCAGGGCGCCTCCTCGGCCCGCTGGACGAGCCGGTCGCCGCCCGCGGCCTCCAGCGCCCGCAGCGCTTCCCGCCCGTATGCGGCGGCCTCCGGACTCAGGTCGATGTTCACTTCGCTCCCAGCAGTGCGCGGGCCAGCAGGATGCGCTGGACGTCGATGCTCCCCGAGGCGACGGTCGAGGCGTGCGAGTAGCGCCAGTGGTCCGCCACCTCGGCGCGGAACCGGCGGGCCCGCTCGCCCTCCCGGGCGGCGAAGGCGGCGATGTCCATGAGCACCTCGGCGCTCTCCTGGTCGAGCCGGGTGACCGCGATCCGGTACGCCGCTGCGTCTCCCGGCGTCACCCTGCCCTCGTTCTGCAGCGCCACCACCCGGTAGGCGAGCAGCCTGGCGCGGCGGGAGTGCACCAGCATCCGCGCCCACCGGACGCGCAGCTCCGCGGGCAGGTCGTCCCAGGCGCCGCCCAGCACTTCCGGCGCGGCCTGGAGGAGCTGCTCGCAGCGGGCGTAGCGCGCGATGCCCACGCGCTCGAACGCCAGGACCTCCTGGACGACCTTCCAACCCTCGTCCACCGTGCCGAGGACGTCGGCCTCGGTGACCCGCAGGTCGTTGAAGAAGACCTCGTTGAGGTGGTGGGGGCCCATCAGGCAGCGGATGGGGCGCACCTCGATCGCCGGGTCGCCCATCGGCACGAGGAAGATGGTCAGCCCCTGCTGCCTGCGCTCGCCGCGGGAGGTGCGCGCCAGCAGGAAGCACCACTGGGCCATGGTGGCGTAGGAGGTCCACACCTTCTGGCCGGAGACGAGCCAGCCGTCGCCGTCGCGCCGGGCGGCCGTGCGCAGCGAGGCCAGGTCCGAGCCGGCGTCGGGCTCGCTGAAGCCCTGGCACCAGATCACCTCGCCGCGCGCGATCGGCGGGAGGTGCCTGCGCCGCTGCTCGCCGGTGCCGTGCCGCATGATCGTCGGCCCGACCCAGTTGACGCCCATGTACTGGGCGCCGCGCGGCTCGTGCGCCGCCCACATCTCCTCGCGGACGGCGGTCTGCTCCCAGACCGAGGCGCCGCGCCCGCCGTACTCCTCGGGCCAGGCCAGGCAGAGCAGGCCCCGTTCGGCCAGGATCCGGCAGAACCCCTGCGCGGTCTCCAGGTCGGCCGGGTCGTCGGTGAACGCCCCCAGGTAGTCCGGGGGGATGTGCCGCGCCACCAGTCCGCGCAGTTCGCCGCGGAGCTCCGTGGCGGCCGCGCCCATCGTGAAGTCCATGGGGAGAAGGTAAGTAATCCTTATAAGGATTTCAATCCTTGGAATAGATAAAACCTACGGGTAGAATCCGCGCATGCGCCCCGAGCCCCAGAGGAAGCCGACCGAGTGACCCCCGCCCGCACCCACCGCGTCCCCCAGCGCCGGATCGCCGAGACCGTCGCCGCCGAACTGCGCGCCCGCATCCTCGCCGGCGACGACGGCTACCACCTGCCCACCCAGGAGCAGCTGGTGCAGGAGTTCGGCGTCAGCTACCCCTCCATCCGGGAGGCGCTGCGGATCCTGGAGACCGAGGGACTGGTGACCGTGCGGCGCGGCAGCGTCGGCGGCGCCGAGGCGCACCGCCCCGACGAGGCGTCGGCCGCCTACCACCTGGGGCTCGTCCTGCAGGGCGGCCGCGTCACGCTGCGCGACCTCGCCGAGGGCCTGCGGACGCTGGAGCCGCTGTGCGCCGCCGAGTGCGCGCGCCGGGAGGACCGGCTCGAGGCGGTCGTGCCCGCGCTCGCCGCCAACGTCGAGGCCTCCGCCGCGCTCCTCGCGGACGGCGTCGCCTTCACCCGCGTCGCCCGGGAGTTCCACGACCTCCTCGTCTCGTTCACCCCGAACGCCACCGTCCGCTACATGGTGAGCAGCCTCGTCGCCCTGTGGTCGGCGCAGGAGGAGTCCTGGGCCGAGGTCCTCACCCGGCGCGGGGAGTACCCCTCCCCCGCCGAGGCCGAGAGCGCCGTGCGCACCCACCGGCGGATCCTGGCCGAGATCGAGGCCGGGCACGCCGACGAGGCCGAGCGGGTGTACCGCTCCCACCTCGCCGCGACCCAGCGGCTGCTGCTCGACCACTTCGACGACGGCGTCGTGAACGCCTCCTCCGCCGGCACCCGCCAGGCCATCCAGGCCGCCCGGGGCACCCGGATCTGAGGCCGCCTCAGCGGGCGGTCCAGCCGCCGTCGACCACGATCGTCTGGCCCGTCACGTAGCGGCCCGCGTCGCCGGCGAGCCACAGGACGGCGCCCGCGAAGTCCTCGGGAACGCCGTGGGCGGGCAGCGGCGTGTTGCGGCGCAGCCAGGCCAGGGAGCGCTCGTCCTCGTACATCCCGTCGGTGATCTCGCTGCGGAAGAAGCCGGGGGCCAGCGTGTTCACCCGGATGGAGTGGCGCGCCCACTGGACGGCCAGCTCCGAGGTGAGCCCGGACAGCCCGAGCTTGGCCGCGGCGTAGGAGGCCTGCGGAATGCCGGGGACGCCGACGTGCCCGCTGATGGAGGAGACGTTGACGACCGAACCGCGCCCGGCGGCGGCCATGTGCGGGAAGGCGGCCTGGGCCAGGCGGAACGGGGCGACCAGGTTGAGGTCGAGGGTGCGGCGGATGTCCTCGGGCGACTCGTGCTCGGCCCGCTCGCGGCTGAAGATCATGCCCGCGGCGTTCACCAGGATCTCCGGGCCGCCCAGCTCCGCGGCGACGGCGGGCACCACCTCGTCCACCTGGGCGGCGTCGAGCAGGTCGCAGCCGACCGCCAGCCCGCCGATCTGCTCGGCGAGCTCGGCCAGGCGGTCGCGGCGGCGGGCCACCAGAGCGACGCGCGCCCCCGCCGAGGCCAGGGCGCGGGCGAGCGCCTCGCCCAGGCCCGAGGAGGCTCCGGTCACCACGGCCACCCGGCCGTCGAGGCGGAACGCGCGCAGCGCGTCGGGCAGGTCGGAATCCGGCATGGTGCCTCTTCTCAGATGATGACGGTGCGGACGCCCTCGGCGCGGGCCACGAGGTCGATGCCGTGCGCGATCTCGTCGAGCTTGACGCGCTGGGAGACCATCGAGCCCAGATCCAGCCGCCCGGACTCGGCCAGGCGGATGAACCTCGGGAAGTCGCGCAGGATCTGGGCGCCGCCGAGCGCGGACCCGGCCAGCCGCTTGCCCGAGAACACCGCCTGGATCGCGGGGAGCGTCAGGGACGAGCCGACCGGGGGCATGCCGACCAGTGTCACCGTCCCGTGGCCGCGCGCCATGTCGAAGGCCTGGACCATGAGCTCGGGACGGCCGACCGCCTCGAACGTGTAGTCGGCGCCCCGGCCGCCGGTCAGCTCCCGCACCCGCGCCACGGGATCGCCTTCGGCGGGGTCGACGGCGTGGGTGGCACCGGCCCGGAGGGCGGCCTCCCGCCGCCCCGGCGCGGGGTCGACGGCGATGATGACCGCGGCCCCGGCGATGCGGGCGCCCTGGACCGCCGACTGTCCGACGCCGCCGCAGCCGACCACCGCGACGCTGGAGCCCGGGGCGACGGCGGCGGTGTTGAGGACGGCGCCCAGGCCCGTGGTGACGCCGCAGCCCAGGAGGGCGAGCTGCTCGTCGGGCAGGTCGGTCTCGACGGGGACGACCGACGCCTCGTGGACGACCATCGCCTCGGCGAACGACCCGCAGCCGCAGACCGCGGCGGCGCTCCTGCCGTCGGGGAGGGTGAAGCGCGGCGCCGCCTTCACCAGCGGGTTGAGCTCGCACTGGTTGGACATGCCGTTGACGCACTGCCAGCAGGTCCCGCAGGCCGGAGCCACCGACGCCAGGACGCGGTCCCCGACCCCGACGCGGCGCACCTCGGCGCCGACCTCCTCGACCGTCCCGCAGCCCTCGTGGCCCAGCGCGATCGGCAGCGGCAGCGCCGACGCGCCTTCGAGCACGTTGAGGTCGGTGTGGCAGATGCCGCTCGCGGCGATCCGCACGAGCACGTCGCGGGGGCCGACGTCGGGGACCGGCAGGTCCTCCACCACGGGCGGGCGGCCCGCCTCGTAGGCGATGGCCACTTTCATCTCAGGCACCCACCGGTGCGTGGTCGCGCAGGCCGAGCAGCCCTGCGGTGTTGCCGCGCAGCACCTTGCGCGCGACCTCCGGCGGGCAGCCGTCCAGGCGGGGGATGTAGTCGCGCGGCTCCCGCAGGCCCTCGGGGTGGGGGTAGTCCGAGCCGAACAGGACGTGCTCGTCGCCGAGGAGCCCGAGGAGATCGTGGACGTCGTCCTCGGGGAACGGGCAGATCCACAGGTGCTCGGCCAGCGCCTCGCTGGGGCGGTCCGGGAGCCTCCCGCCGATCATCGGGCCGCGGCGGCCGAGCGCGGCCGCCTTGTCGACGGTCTTCATCAGGTGCCTCAGCCAGTTCGACCCGTTCTCGATGGAGAGGACCCGGACCTTGGGGTGGCGGCCGAAGAGGTTGTGCAGGGTCAGCGCGGTGAGCGTGTCCACCAGCGGGCGCTCGGTGTTGCACAGCGCCCACTGCAGGGGCGACTGCTTGTGCGAGGGGTTGGCCGGGTCCTCCGACCACAGCTTGCCGTAGAAGTGCTGGTATCCGCTGTTGGAGGTGTGGAAGACGACCGGGATCCCGGCCTCGGAGACGGTGTCCCAGAACGGGTCGAAGACGGGGTCGGCGGGCGACCTGCCGCCGGTGGGGCCGGGGCACAGGTGGACCAGGCGCGCGCCCGCGCCGATCACCCGCAGCAGCTCGGTCATGGCGTGGCCGGGGTCCAGGAGCGAGAGCATCGGCACGGCGAAGATCCGGCCGTCGTCCCCGTAGCCCCAGTCCTCCTCCAGCCAGCGGTTGAACGCGCGCAGGCTCGCGTACGTCAGCTCGACGTCGTCGCGCATGTCGTTCTCGACCGCCACGCCCATGGTGGGGAGCAGGAGGGACGCCTCGACGCCCTGCTCGTCCATGAGCGCCAGGCGGGCGCCGCGCTCGGTGAACTCCGGGTGGTCCTTGGCGTTGATGACCTCGCGGTGGGTGAACCCGTCGGCGACGCCGCCCACGAACAGCCCTTCCAGCGCGCCGGGCGCCGAGGCGTAGTCGCCGGGCATCACGCTCATGAACGTGCGGCCGCCGCGCAGGAAGATCCGGCCCAGGTCGTCGCCGGGGCGGCGCTCGACGCGCACCGTCTCCGCCTTGAACCGCGCCTCGATGTGCCGGGTGAAGCAGTCGTCGGGCTCGTAGTAGTGCCCGTCGGCATCGATCAGCTGGTACTCCATCGCCGCGCACCCTTCCGGACGGCCCGCCAGGTGCTCCTGGCCCCGGTCCCCTATAAGTAAGTGAACGCCCATTTATTAGTTTTCCCCCGGGCCGTGCCCCCTGTCAAGGCGGGACCGGGCCGGCCTCGCAGCCGTCAGCCGGGCTCGGCGAGGGTGGCCAGCAGGGCGTGGGTGTCCTGCTGGAACACCCGGATCTCCAGGATGAGGCCGTCGGCGGCGGTGAACAGCTCGACGACGTCGCAGGTCGCCGCGCGGCCCGTGGCCTTGGCCGTCCAGGTCTGGGTGGTGACCTGGACGGCCCGCTCGCCGCAGTCCAGGACGCGCGGGTCGGTGATCACGCGGTCCCAGTGGCGGGCGAAGATCGCGCCCATCCCGGTCATGCCCGCACGGCCGGCGTGCCAGCCGCCGTGCGGGAATGAGGCGGGCTGCTGGATGCGGAAGTCCGGATGCAGCAGCGCGAAGGCGCCGTCGAGGTCCCCGGCGGTGAAGCGGCGGTTCATCTCGCGGACCAGCCCGGCCGCGTCCTTCGTCGTTCCGGTGCTCACGTGCGCTCCTCGTCCAGTCGCCGGGCGACCTTGGCCGCCAGGAGTGCGTCGATCTCCCCGTGGGACAGGCCCAGTTCGGCGAGGACCTCCGTGGTGTGCTCGCCCACGCGCGGGAGTGTCAGTTCTGGGCCCTCCGCCGGTCCGGGGCCGTAGCGCAGGAGGGGGCCGATCTGCTCGAAGCGGCCCCAGTCAGCGGTCTCATAGGTGACGACGCGGCCGATCCGGCGGTTCACCGGGTCGTCGAGGACGGCGCGGCGGAACCCGTCGCGGTTCAGGGCCTCGATCGGTTCGGCGAGCAGGCCGAGGTCGCGCAGGCGGGTGGTCCATACGGCTGCGGGCTCTGCGGCGAAGGCCGCTTCCAGGACGGCTTCCGCTTCGCGGGCGGCGGTGTCGGCGGCTCCGCCGCGTAGCGGGGCGTAGGTCTCCGGGAGCCCGCCGATCTCTGAGGCCAGCCGGCGCCAGCCTTCCGCGTCCGGGATGACCAGGGCGAACCAGGCGCCGTCGCCTCCTTCGTAGATGCGGTAGCCCGGTCCGTAGCCCGTCTGCCTCGCATCGAGCGAGGGGCCGGGCACGAGTGCGCCGTCGCGGGTGAAGACGCCGCTGTGCGTGAGCATTCCGGCACCGAGCAGGCTCGTCACCACGCGGCGTCCGCCGCCGTCCGCGGCGCGCGCGTACAGTCCGGCCAGGACGCCCGCGGCGGCCACCCAGCCGCCCGCCATGTCGACGGGGATCCAGGTGGCGGCGATCGGTTCGTTGCCTTCGCCGCCGATGGCGCGCTCGAATCCGGTGACGGCCTGCATGAGCGCGTCGTTGCCGGGGAAGCGGGCGCGGGGGCCGGTGTCGCCGAAGGCGCTGGCGTGGCAGTACACCGCGCCCGGGTTGAGCCGGGCTACGTCCTCCGCGCCGATGCCGAGGCGTTCGGCCACGCCGACCCGGAAGTTGTGCACCACGACGTCGGCCCAGGCCAGCAGCTTCTCCACGGCCCTCCGCGCCTCGGGCGCGCCGATGTCGAGGGCCAGGCTGCGCTTGCCGCGCTGGCACGCGGCGACGGCGTAGGCGGCGGCCCGCATCGCCTCGCCTTCGGGCGGCTCCACTTTGACGACGTCCGCGCCGAGGTCGGCGAGGACCTCGGCGGCGAGCGGGCCCGCCACGAACGCCGAGAAGTCCGCGACCCGCAGCCCGGAGAGCAGGCCCCGTCCGCCGCCGGTCGTGCGGCGTCCGGCGGGCCGTTCGCCGGTGAGGGCGGTGACCGAGACGGGCGAGCCGAGGACGGTGTCCCGCCCGCGCTCGACGGCCAGGCCGATCTCCTTCAGGTGCGGGTCGGCCAGCGCCTCGCCGGGGCCGAGGACGGGTTCGCACGCCACCCCGGCCCGCCGGAGCTCGGCGATCCACACGTCGCGGGGCTTCTTCGCGAACAGGGAGACCCAGCGCTGGGCGCGCTCGCCGAGCCTCCCGGTCATCTGGTCGGTGTAGTAGCCCTTCTCGCTGGGCTCGTCGCCGAGCACTCCGATGAGCGAGGCGTACATGCCCTTGCCGCCGAACCACACCTGGACCAGCTCGCCGTCGGCGCAGCGGTAGAGGAAGTTGGGGAAGGTGGAGCCCTTCTCCCAGTACCCCTCGATCTCGGGGGCGGCGCGCTCCGACCTGCCGATCATGCAGCCGAGCGTGGCGAGCATCCCGTCGTACAGGGAGGTCTCGCTCCAGCCGCCCTCCCCCGTCAGCGCGCGCCGCCGCAGCAGGCCGAGCACCGAGACGGACAGCAGGGAGGCCGCGCCGACGCCGGGCGCCCGCACGTCGACGAAGATCGGGCCCGGCCGGTGGCCGTCGAGCTGGGTGCAGAACCCGGCGGCGGCCTCGACCAGCAATCCGTAGTCGGCCGTGGTGCCCTTGGCCGTCCGGCCGGACCGGCACCGCGCGTACACCAGCGCCGGGTTCGCCTCCGCCAGGTCCCGGTAGCCCAGGCCGCGCCGCTCCACGAGTTCTTCCGGCCCGTAGACCAGCGCCACGTCCGCGGCGCGGAGCAGGGCGAGGATCTCGTCCCGGTCGTCGGTGGCGACGATGCGCTTGTCGCGGTGCCAGGCCCGGCCCCACGGGACGTCCGCGTCGATGGGCGCGGGCCGCGTGCCCACCACCCGCGTCACGCGGGCGCCGAGGTCGGCCAGGAGCAGGCCCGGCACTCCCCCGGCGAGCCCGAGCCCCAGATCGCTGACACCGGCGGCCACCTCGACCACGGACAGGCCCGCGCACGGGCGCGCGGCGGAAGGAGCGTTCACGACATCACCTCACCGGGGCGGGGACGGACAGGCGCGGGAGCACCTCTTCGGCGGCGAGCCGGACGATCTCGAGGGTGTCCTCGCGGGCGGCCGGGGAGATGACGATGTGCCGGGCGCCCGCGTCGACGTAGGCCTGGAGGCGGGCGGCCACCTCCTCGGGGGTGCCGGCGGGGGCGATGCGGTCGAGCATGGCGCCGGGCTTGTCGCCGTAGGCGGAGCCGAGGAATCCGGCGACGTCTTCGCGGGCGCGGTCGCCGTCGGCGCGGATGGAGCAGTAGAGGTACATCATCCACTCGAAGCCCGCGAGGTCCCGGCCGATCGTGTGCGCCTCCTCCTGGACGGCCTGCACGGAGCGGGCGTAGGCGGCCGGGGAGACGAGGTAGGGCATCCAGCCGTCGCCCAGGCGGGCGGCGCGGCGCATGGCGGGCGCCTTGCGGCCGGAGACGACGAGCGGCGGGCCGCCGGGGCGCATCGCGGGCGCTACTTTTCCCGGCGGGCGGACGGGGTGCAGCTCCAGGCCGTCGAAGGAGTGGAACCTGCCGTGATGGCCGACCGGGCCGCCCCGCCAGAGCTTGCGGAGGATCTCCATGCCCTCGTCGGTGCGGGCGCCGCGTTCGCCGACGGGCACGCCGACGGCCTCGAACTCGTGGCGGAACTCGCCGCCGACGCCCACGCCGACGGTGACCCGGCCGCCGGAGCGGGAGTCGAGGTCGGCGAGCTGCTTGGCGACCAGCACCGGCTGGTAGAGCGGCAGGAGCAGGACCGCGGCGCCCACCCGCACCCGCTCGGTCCAGGCCGTCAGCAGGGCGAGCCGGGTGACCGCCTCGCCGGTGGGGCCCGGCGGCAGCACGTGGCCGCCCTGCCAGACCGAGTCGACCGGCAGCCGCTCGACCGCCGCCAGCCAGTCGCGGTCGGGCTCGGGGATCGCCGCCGCTCCGAGGGTGATGCGATCGCCTGCCACCGCGTCTCCTCCGCCGTCCGGCGCCCGGTCTGCTCCGGACCGCCCTGCCGCGAAGATAGCAAACGCTCACTTTTTTATGTAGTACTAGGAGAACGACATTCTCCCCTATCGGAGGCCGAACGTACATGGACGCGACGACCGGGATCCCGCCCGCCGTCACCGAGGAGACCGAGCCGTTCTGGACCGCGGCGAAGGAGGGCCGCCTGCTCGTCGAGCACTGCACGGCCTGCGGCGCCGAGTCGTTCCCGCCGCGCGGGATCTGCCGCTCGTGCCGGGCCAGGACCGTCGGGTTCGCCGAGGTCACCGGCCGCGGCGAGGTCTACAGCCTCACCGTCAACCACCAGCGCTGGCTCCCCGGCCTCGAAGTGCCCTACGCCGTCGTCCTCGTGGAGTTCCCCGGCCGCCCCGGCGTGCGCGTGGCCGGACGGCTGCGGGGCTGCCCGCCCGAGGAGGCGGCCATCGGCATGGCCGTGGAGATCGGCTTCGAGCCGGGTCCGGGCGGGTTCGCCATCCCCAGCTTCACCGCCGCGCGCTGAACGGAAGGCCTCCTCTTGAGCACCGACCTCTTCGAACGCCGGGTCGTGATCTCCGGCGTCGGCCAGTCCGCGATCGGCCGCCGGATCGACCGCTCCGGGCTCCAGCTCACGCTCGACGCCGTCCTCGCCGCGATCGAGGACGCCGGACTGACCCCCGACGACATCGACGGCCTCGCCATGTTCCCCGGCGGCGGCGCGGCCAACCTGCCCGGTTACGCCAACGGCAACCTCTACGAGGTCCAGGACGCGCTGCGGATCACGACGACCTGGCGCCAGGGCGTCAACGAGGGGATGGCGCTGCCCTTCTACGGGCCCGCCATGGCGGTGGCGACCGGCCAGGCCCGGCACGCCGTCGTCTGGCGGACGGTGAAGGAGGGCAGCGCCGCCCGCGGGGCCGGCGGCCGCCCGGCTTACGGGTCGACCAAGCCCGTCGCGGAGGGGCCTCTGGCCTGGCTGCTGCCGGTCGGCATGCTGTCGCCCGTCTGCCAGGTCGCCCCTTACGCCACCCGCTACATGCACGAGTACGGGGTCACCCGCGAGCAGCTCGCGTGGATCCCGGTGACGCAGCGGGCGCACGCCGCGCTCAACCCCGACGCCGTCTACCGGACGCCGCTGAGCGTGGAGGACTACCTCGCCTCGCGGATGATCTCGACGCCGATGTGCCTGTACGACTGCGACGTGCCCGCCGACGGCGCGACCGCGATCGTCGTCTCGGCCGCCGAGACCGCGTCCGGCCTGCGGGCGCCCGTCCGGGTCGAGGCGATGGCCGGGGTCGTCGAGGGGCGTCCGTCATGGGAGCAGTGGGAGGACATGGGGCGCGTCGGGCACGGCGCGGCGTCGGCGATGTGGGCGCGCACCGACCTGCGGCCCGGTGACGTGGACACCGCGCAGCTCTACGACGGCTTCACCATCGAGGCCGTCTGGTGGCTGGAGGCCATGGGCTTCTGCGGGACGGGCGAGGCGGGGGCGTTCGTGGAGGGCGGCAAGCGCATCTCGCTCGGCGGGGAGCTGCCGCTCAACACCTGGGGCGGCCAGCTGTCGGGAGGCCGTCTGCACGCCGCCTTCGGGCACACCGCCGAGGCGGTGCGCCAGTTGCGCGGCGAGGCGGGGGCCCGGCAGGTCGCCGGGGCCGAGGTCGCCGCGGTGACGAACGTCGGGGGCATCGAGGCGGGCGCGGCGCTGCTGACGCGCTGGTAGCAGGAACGTTCACACGAGTGGAAGGGAAGACGAGGACATGGTGGAGCGCAGAGGGCGGGTCGAGGACAAGGTCGCGATCGTGACGGGTGCGGGCTCGACGCCCGGGCCCGGCATCGGGACGGGGAGGGCGACGGCGGTCGTGCTGGCGCGGGAGGGGGCGAGCGTCCTGCTCGTGGACCTGCACGCCGAGCGCGCCGAGGAGACGCGCAAGCTGATCGAGGCCGAAGGCGGACGGGCCGAGGTCTTCTCCGGCGACGTCACCCGTGCCGTGGACTGCGAGGAGATGGTCGCTTCGGCCGTGGACGCCTTCGGGACCGTGGACATCCTGGTGAACAACATCGGCCGCGCCGCGCTGGGCACCGTCGTGGACACCAGCGAGGAGGACTGGGACCTCGCCATGGACGTCAACCTGCGCACCGCCTTCCTGGCCTCCAAGTACGCGGTGCCGGTGATGGCGGCCAAGGGCGCCGGGTCGATCGTCAACGTCTCCTCCATCTCGGCGCTGCGCGGCGACGGCACGGTCGCCTACTCGGCGGCCAAGGGCGGGATGGTCGCGATGACGGTGGACATGGCCTACTCGCACGGCCGGCAGGGCATCCGCGTCAACGCCGTGGCCCCCGGGCACATCACCACGCCGATGGTCATGTCGGTCTCCGCGCCCGGTCCCCGCGCGGAGTTCATGAACGCCATGCGCAGCGAGGCGGGCCTGCTGGGCACGTCCGGCGACGGCTGGGACGTGGGCTGGGCGGCGGCGTTCCTGGCGAGCGACGAGGCTCGCTGGATCACCGGCGCCGTCCTGCCCGTGGACTCGGGCGTGCTCAGCGTGACCCCGCTGATGATGGCCCCGCACCTGCGCGGCGTCCCCGAGCCGCGCGGCTGAGCCATTGCGCGCGGACGGAACCCGCGCCTAATGTAAGTAAGCACACACTCTCTTAGTGGCGCAGAAGGAGCTCACGCGCATGGCTGATCAGGACGCGGTCGGGACCGCTCTCTGCGAGCGCTACGCGGTCGCCGACGTCGACTCCCACATCATCGAGCCCGCCGACCTGTGGACGTCCCGCATCCCGACGTCCAAATGGGGTGATCTCGTCCCGCACGTGAGGTTCCACGAGCGGCGCCAGGAGGACGTCTGGTACATCGGCGACCGCAAGCTGTACGGCGTGGGCGCCTTCGCCCAGGCGGGCTGGTCGGAGTTCCCCCCGTCGCACCCCAAGCGCCTGTCGGAGGCGCTGCCCGCCGCCGTCGACCCCAAGGAGCGCCTGGCCTACAACGACAGAGTCGGCGTCCACTACCAGGTGATGTATCCGAACATCGTGGGCTTCCACAGCCACCGGTTCCTCAACCAGATGCCGCGCGAACTGGCGACCCTGTGCGTGAAGGCCTACAACGACTGGATCACCGAGTTCTGCTCCGCCGACCCCAAGCGCCTCATCCCCATGATGATGCTCCCCTTCTGGGACATCGACGAGTCCGTCGCCGAGATGAAGCGCGCCTACGAGATGGGCCACAAGGGCGTCCTTTTCGCCGCCCGCTACGACAAGGTCGGCCTCCCCCGCCTCGCCGACGACTACTGGGAGCCGCTCCTGGGCCAGGCCCAGGAGATGGACCTCAGCATGAACTTCCACGTCGGCTTCCTCGCCTCCGACGAGGACCTCAAGGGCGCCGTCGACCAGTCCAAGAAGGAGGACTTCACCCGGGAGAGCTCCCTGGTCCTCCTGGGCAACGCCCAGAACATCGCCGAGGTCGTCCTCACCGGCGTCTGCCACCGCTACCCCGACCTGAAGTTCGTCTCCGTCGAGAACGGCGCCGGCTGGCTCCCGTTCTTCAGCGAGACCATGGACTGGCAGTGGCTGAACGTCGGCGCCCACAAGGACCACCCCGACCGCCTCCTCCCCAGCGAGTACATGAAGCGCCAGATCTACGGCATGTTCTGGTTCGAACGCCGGTCCGTCCGCGCCGTCATCGACCAGCTCGGCGACAACCTCATGTTCGAGACCGACTTCCCCCACGCCACCAGCCTCTCCCCCGGCCCCGCCTCCGAGTCCCCCAGCCCCCGCGACGTCATGGAACTCGCCCTCGGCGGCCTCCCCGAAGACACCATCGGCAAGGTCCTCCAACACACCGCCACCAAGCTCTACAACCTGGAGCCCCCGGCACTCACCAGGTGATTCCGGCTGCCACCGGCAGGTGGTCGCTGCCGGTGGGCGGCAGCAGTCGGGCGTTCTCCGGCTTCACGCCTCTGACCAGGATCTGGTCGATCCGTACCATCGGGAACTTCGCGGGCCAGCTGAAGCCGAAGCCGTTCCCGGCTGTTTCCTGTGCCGAGTGCAGCCGCGAGGTGAGGGTGGCGAACGCGCGGTCGTCCAGGGTGCCGTTCAGGTCGCCGAGCAGGACCACTCGCTCGTTCTGCTCGGCGGCGACGGCCCTGCCGAGCGCCTGCGCGCCTCTGTCGCGGTGGACCGTCCAGAAGCCCGACCTGGGATTCACTCGTGCGGATCCCAGGTGGGCCACGTACACCGCCAGCGGGCCCCGGTCCGTGGCCACCGTGGTGCGCAGCGCCCGGTTGTAGGCCAGCTTCACGGCGGCCGGCTTGGTGGCCGCCAACGGCCCGTAGTCCATTTCGGTGTCGACCGGGCGGGTGTCCGACAGCGGGAACCTGCTCCACAGCCCGACCGTGCCCTGCACGGTGTGGTGCGGGTATGTCTTCGACAGCTCCTTCTCGTATGCGCTCCTGGCCTGCGGGGTCAGTTCCTGCAGGGCCAGGACGTCCGCGCCGGAGGCGGCCAGGGCGCGGGCCGTGCCGGTCGGGTCGGGGTTGTCGGCGCCGACGTTGTGGCCGGCCACGGTGAGGTCGCCGCCCGGGTGGGACCTGTCTCCGAGCAGGCCGCCGAAGAGGTTCAGCCACACCGCGACCGGCAGCAGCAGGGCGACCGCCGCGGAAGCGGAGCGGCGCCAGAACGCTCCGGCCAGCAGTGCCGGGATGAACAGGCCGAACCAGGGCAGGAAGGTCTCCACCAGGCTGCCGAGGTTCCCCATCCGGTTCGGGATCCTCGCGTGCAGCAGCATGAGCAGGCCCAGCAGCAGCGCCAGCGCCGCGAGGACCGGGCCGCGCTTCCAGATCGTTCGACCTCGCTCACCGCCGTTCACCGCCGCATCCTCGGATCCTGGGCGGGGTCGGCGTACGGGAATGTGAAGCATGCCGTCAGTCAAGGCGGTGGGGTGTTGCCGGAGCGTATGGGGTTTTCGATACGTCGGCGATATGCGCCGGCTCGTAGCATCGGCGTCATGCGCGTGCTGATCGTCGAGGACGAGCCCTACCTGGCCGAGGCCATCCGCGACGGTCTGCGGCTGGAGGCGATCGCGGCGGACATCGCGGGGGACGGGGACACCGCGTGGGAACTGCTGGGCGTCAACTCCTATGACATCGCCGTCCTCGACCGCGACATCCCCGGACCGTCCGGTGACGAGATCGCCGAGCGCGTCGTCGCCTCCGGCAGCGGCATGCCGATCATCATGCTCACCGCGGCCGACCGCCTCGATGACAAGGCGTCCGGGTTCGCGCTCGGCGCCGACGACTACCTCACCAAGCCGTTCGAGCTGCGCGAACTCGTCCTCAGGCTCAGAGCGCTCGACCGCAGGCGTGCCCACAGCAGGCCGCCCGTGCGGGAGATCGCGGGCCTGCGGCTGGACCCGTTCCGCCGCGAGGTCTACCGCGACGGCCGCTACGTCGCGCTCACCCGGAAGCAGTTCGCCGCGCTCGAAGTCCTCGTCGCCGCCGAAGGCGGTGTCGTCAGCGCCGAAGAGCTCCTGGCCCGCGCGTGGGACGAGAACGCCGACCCGTTCACCAACGCCGTGCGCATCACCGTCTCGGCGCTGCGCAAACGTCTCGGCGAACCCTGGGTCATCGCCACCGTGCCGGGCGTCGGCTACCGCATCGACGTGCGGCCGGAGGACGGGCACGAAGGTGGATAGGCCGCCCGGGTTGAGCGTCCGCCTCAAGCTCACCCTCAGTTACGCCGGATTCCTCATGTTCGCAGGTGTCCTGCTGCTCGCGGCGGTGTGGGTGTTCCTCCTGCGCTACGTCCCCGACCGCGCGCTCATCGTCCCCGGCTCCACCGGCGTCCCCGTGCAGGAGGTCTTTCCCATCCGGTCCAGCCTCCTGCGCGTCTTCGCTCCGAGGGCGGCCGTGGTGATGGCGTTCCTGCTGGTGTTCGGCCTCGCGGGAGGGTGGATCCTCGCCGGCCGGATGCTCGCCCCCCTGACCCGCATCACCGGCGCCACCCGTCTGGCCTCGACCGGATCGCTCTCCCACCGGATCCGCCTGCCGGGCCGCGAAGACGAGTTCCGCGAACTCGCCGACGCCTTCGACACGATGCTCGCCCGGCTCGAAGCACACGTCGCCGAACAGCGGAGGTTCGCGGCCAACGCCTCCCACGAGCTGCGCACGCCGCTGGCGGTCTCGAAGGCCCTCCTCGACGTGGCCCGCACCGATCCGGACCACGTCACCGGCGAGGTCATCGACCGCCTCCACGCCGTCAACACCCGGGCGATCGACATGACCGAGGCGCTGCTCCTGCTCAGCCGCGCCGACCAGCGTTCCTTCGCGCGCGAACCCGTCGACCTTTCCCTCCTGGCGGAAGAGGCCACCGAAACGCTCCTCCCCCTGGCGGAAGAGCACGGCGTCACCATCGAGACCTCCGGCGACATCGCCCCCACACTCGGCTCACCAGCACTCCTGCTGCAACTGACCATGAACCTCGTGCAGAACGCGATCGTCCACAACCTGCCCGAACACGGCACCGTTTGGGTGAACACCACCATCAGCCCCGAGTCGGTGATGCTCACCGTCGAGAACACCGGCAAGCAACTCACCCCCCAGCTGGTCTCCACACTCACAGAGCCCTTCCAACGCGGCACCGAACGCGTACACGCCGGCCACGCAGGCGTCGGCCTCGGCCTGACCATCGTCAAAACCATCACCCGCGCCCACGACGGAACCCTCACCCTCACCCCCCGCCCCACCGGCGGAATCCGCATCACCGTGGAACTCCCCGCGATCATCCCGCCCACCGACAGCTGAGGCGGTGGCGGAGGGTCAGGCCGAAGAGCGGCGGGGGAACGTCGCCAACTTGTTCATGAAGCGGGACAGATAGGGCTCAAAGCCGGCGGGAGGCTCGGGCGGTTCGGTGAGGAGGAACCAGCAGGTGCGGGTGAACTCCGTCAGGTCCGGGATGAGCGGCTGTGCCTGGTCGGCGTCGAAGACGAACCACAGCGACACATCGGTGTGCGGGTGCGGGGGCCGCGTCTCGGTGACCGTCAGAAAGAACGGGCCCGGCCCGAGGTGCGGATGGGGCGGCGGGGTGATGCCCAACTCTTCGTCCAGTTCGCGTACCGCGGCGGCACGGGGGTCCTCACCGTCGTCGACGTGCCCGCCGGGCGGCAGCCACGTCCGGGCCTTGGCGTGGTCGACGAGCAGCAGAGCGCCGGCCCGCTCGTCCAGGAGCACCGTGTAGACGACAAGGTGCCGCGGCGGCGTCGCGGGTTTGGCGGTACGGAACAGCGGGGCACCGGAGTCCACCCAGTCGAGCGCCCACCTGCGATCGGCTTCCTCACGCTCGTCGAACGGCTCGACGGCTTCCAGCAAAGCGCGGACTCGTCGACGGGAAGCATCGCCGGCCGGGGTCATCGAATGCCTTCCGGAAGCGACGCCATGCCGGCAGCCTACCGGCGGGACGTGCGGCTGGAGCGGGCCCACGCGATCGACGGTCATGCGCCGCCCACCCAGCCCATGATGTCCGGAACGTCCTCTCCCGATCAGGTGCCTGCTCCGTATGGCCTCCGGGACATCGGGGTTCGCGCTTCGCTGGATGTACGTGTTTTCCCGGATCCATGCGTCCACCAGCCACGATTACCTTGAGTTCATGAAGTACGACTCAAAGTGAGGAACACGGAGGGCCGGAATGCTCCGCTTCACCCTCGGCAAGATCACTGCGACGGCCGCCGCGGTGGCCGCGCTCATATCCCTGTCCCCCGCTTCCGCGAACGCGCGGCAGGCCGCCCGCGCCTTCGAGTACAAGGGGCAGACCTGCAACGACCACAGCTACGACCGCACCGCGAGCTACCACTGCTGGGCGGGACCGCGCGACGCGCGGATCTACCAGACCCAGGTCAGGTGCAGCGACGGCTCCTACAGGCACGGCAACTACGAGCGTTACACCTCCAACTACTTCTCGCTCGTGTCCTGCCCGCCGGGCACGAGGGTGACCTGGTCCCGTCCCGAGCCCCAGTACGTCTGACGTCCCGCGCCGCCGAACACGAACGAAGGGAAACCCCCGTGAAGACGAACGCACGACTCACCATGGCGGTGCTCGCGACCGCGGCGGCCTCCGCCGCGGGGCTCGCCGCTCTTCCCGCCGGAGCAGCGCACGCCGCCTCGGCCGTCCAGATCGACGGGCAGGCCGGCAGGAAGATCACCTGCTCGACGTACCGGAGCCCGGACGGCAAGCGCATCGGCGTCGGCTGCGACAGGGGCCGCTACTACGTCCTCGGCACGGCATGCGGGCCGGGGCGCTGCACCACCATCGGCGGGCCCATCGTGAACGCGCCCGCGATCTCGTGGGCGCACGCGGGCAGCGGCTACTTCGGCGGCGACATCCGCGCGGTCTTCGTCTGACCCGAGACCGGGCGGACGCCCCTATGCGCGGACGGTGCCGGGACCGCGCCCCGGCACCGTCCGCGCGACGGCGGAACACGGCATCTCCGCTGAGGACCTCCGGCTCGATGCCCGAAGACCCCGGGCCCGGGTCAGCCGCGGATGAGGCGGCCGGGGGTCGCGTCGGGGATCTCCTCGCCGTTGGTGCGGGTGGCGGTGCCGTTGACCCACATGTGGGTGACGCCGGTGCTGCGGACGACGAGGCGGTCGGTGCCGCCCGGCTGGTCGTGGACCCGCTCCACGGGGGTGGTGCCGACGGTGTCGGGGTCGAACGCGACGAGGTCGGCGTGGAAGCCTTCGCGGACCAGGCCGCGTTCGGGGATGCGGAACGCCTGGTGGGGGTGGCCGGTCAGGCGCCAGACGGCGTCCTCCAGGGAGAGGGCCTTGCGTTCGCGGACCCAGTGGCCGAGCAGGTGGGTGGAGTAGCAGGCGTCGCACAGCTGGGTGGCGTGTGCTCCGGCGTCGGACAGGCCCAGGAGGGTGCGCTTGTCGGCCAGGAGCCGCCCGACCTCGTCGTCGCCGTCGTTGTCCAGGACGATCCGGAAGCGGGTGGCCATGCCGTCGGACAGCGCCAGGTCGAGCATGAGGTCGAAGGGCGTGGTGCCGCGGTCGGCGGCCAGCCGGTCCAGGGGGATGCCGACGGCGTCCTGGTGCGCGTCGGTCTCCTCGACGCTCGTCTTCGGCCAGCGGTGGCTCCATGCCTTGAGCGTCACCTCGCGGGCGCGTTCCCGCCACGCGTCATCCCGGTAGAGGCCTGCCCGTTCGGCGCGGGGCAGGGCCAGCACCTCCTTCCACTCGTCGATCTCGGCGAGCGGGACGGGGTCGGCCATGCCGATCTGCATGACGATGGGGCGGCAGGCGATCTGCGGGTAGACCTCGCCGGGGAGGGCACCGCCGCGTTCCACGGCGCGCAGGGCGGCGCCGGGCTTGTCGGCGCGCGCCATCAGGGCGGTCCAGGTGACGGGGATGCCGTGGCGGGTGGCGATCTCGGAGAACTGGTCGATGAACATCCCGGGGCCGATCGACACCTGCAGGACGCCCTTGCCGAGTTCGCCCATGACCGCGGCCATCGCCTCGACCTCGTCGGTCTCGGCGAACCGGCTGGGCACCGGACGGCCGAAGGCGCCCTGGTGGGCGGGCTGGCGCGAGGTGGAGAAGCCGATGGCCCCGGCCTCCAGGGCTTCGCGCACGAGGCCCTTCATCGTCGCGACCTCCTCCGCCGTGGCGGGGCGCTCTTCTCCTCCGGTCACGAAGAGGCGCAGCGGTGTGTGGCCGAGGAAGGCGCCGACGTTGAGGCGCTTGCGGCGCGCGTCGATGGCGGCCAGGTACTCGGGGAAGGTCTCGAAGCACCAGTCGATGCCGGCTTCGAGCGCCTCCATCGACATGCCTTCGACGTTCTCCAGCGTGCGGACGATGATCTCGCGGTGCCCGGGGAGCGTGGGGGCGACTCCGAAGCCGCAGTTGCCCATCACGACACTGGTCACGCCGTGCCAGCTGGAGGGGGTGAGGTCGGCGTCCCAGAGAATCTGCGCGTCGTAGTGGGTGTGGACGTCGATGAAGCCGGGCGCCAGCACGAGCCCGTCGAGCTCGACGACCTCGGTGCCCGGTCCCGGTTCGAGCTCGCCGGGGTCGCGCACCGCGAGGATGCGGTCACCTTCGACGGCGACGTCGGCGGGCCGGGCCGGAGCCCCCGTCCCGTCGATCAGCGAGGCCCCGCGCAGCAGCAGATCCATCGACACCCCTACTAACAAGTGAGTACTCACCTACTTTTGGCCTACAATAGCGGGCGTTCACTCACCAAGCCAGACTCGGAATCCTGATCGCGGGAGGGCACGTGGACGACCGGCTCATGTACCGGCGGGAGTTCTTCATCGGGGGCTCCTGGGCCGCCCCCGCGAGCGGCGACCGCCTCGGCGTCGTCTCCCCCTCCACCGAGGAGGTCGTCGGCGAGGTGCCCGTCGCCGTCGCGGCCGACATCGACCGCGCGGTGGACGCGGCGCGCACGGCGTTCGACGACGGCCCCTGGCCCCGCATGGCGCCGGACGAGCGCGCCGACGTCCTCGAACGCGCCGCCGTCGTCCTGCGCAAGCGCGAAGCCGACATCGCCGGCATCACCGTCGACGAGATGGGCTGCGCCATCAGCCAGGCGCCCCGCGCCCAGACCGGGATGGTCGCCGCCCTCTTCGACTACTACGCCGGCCTCGTCCGCACCTACGCGTTCGAACGCGAGGTCGTCACCGGCGACCGCGCGGGCCTGGTCACCGGCGAGCCCGTCGGCGTCGCCGCGGTGATCGTCCCGTGGAACGCGCCCGTCACACTCGCCGCCTGGAAGACGGCACCCGCGCTGGCCGCCGGATGCGCCGTGGTCATCAAGCCGCCGCCGGAGGCACCGCTCAGCGGATACGTCCTGGCCGAGGCCCTGGCCGAAGCGGGCGTCCCGGACGGCGTGGTCAACCTGCTCCCCGGCGGACGCGAGGCGGGCGAGCACCTGGTGCGCCACCCCGGCATCGACAAAGTCGCCTTCACCGGCTCGACGGCGGCGGGCAAGCGCATCATGAGCCTGTGCGGCGAGCAGGTCAAACGCGTCTCCCTGGAGCTCGGCGGCAAGTCCGCGTCCGTCGTCCTCGACGACGCCGATCTCGCCGCGGTCATCCCGGCCCTGGTCGGCGGCGCCATGCACCTGTCAGGCCAGGTCTGCGGCGCCCACACCCGGGTCCTGCTGCCCCGCTCCCGCTACGCCGAGGCCGTCGAGGCCGCGGCCGCCGCGGCGCAGGCCATCCCGGTGGGCGACCCCCACGACCCGGCGACCGTCGTCGGCCCCTTGGTCGCCGAACGCCAACGCACCCGCGTCGAGGGCTACATCACCCTGGCCCGCGAGGCCGGAGCCCGGATCGCCGCGGGCGGCCGCCGCCCCGCACACCTCTCCCGAGGCTGGTACGTCGAGCCCACCGTCCTGGCCGACGTCGACAACTCCATGCGCGTGGCCCGCGAGGAGATCTTCGGCCCCGTCCTCTGCCTCATCCCCTACGACGACGAGGACGCCGCCGTCCGCATCGCCAACGACTCCCCCTACGGCCTCGCAGGCGGCGTCTGGTCCGCCGACCCCGCCCGCGCCCTACGCATCGCCCGCCGCCTCCGCACCGGAAGCATCGCCGTCAACGGCCACTACCCCCCGTTCCCCCACGTCCCCTTCGGCGGCTTCAAGGAGTCCGGCCTGGGCCGCGAACTAGGCCCCGAAGGCCTCCGCAGCTTCCTCGAACCCCGCAGCATCGGCCTCCCCCCGCAGCTCCGCGGTCAGGGCGGTGACCAGACGTAGGGGGTCGTGGTGGTGATGGCGACGAAGCCGAGGTGTTCCAGGATGGGGCGGCTGTCAGCGGAGGCGTCGACTCGCAGGTATCGGTGGTCGTGTTCGGCGGCCAGGCTTGCACGGGCGGCTACGAGTGCCCGGTAGACGCCGCGGCCTCGCCATTGCTCCAGTGTCGAGCCGCCCCACAGGGACGCGAAGAGTCCGTCCTCGTGCCATGTCATCCATGCCGCCGCGATGACCAGGCCGTCGTTCTCCGCTGTGAAGATCGCCAGGCGGTCGGGGGCCGCGGCCAGGTTTCCGGTCAGCTGGTCGCCGATGAAGGAGCAGTCGTATCCCCAGACCCGCGACTCCAGTTCCACGATCGCCGGGATCGCTTCGCCGCCGACCCTGCGGACCACCACTCCGTCCGGGTCGGGGAGCGTGGTCGGGAGGTCGGTGATGCGCCCGATCAGCACCGTTTCGACGGGTTCGGCCTTGAAGCCCGCGGCGCGCAGCCGGTCGGGCAGGTCGCGGGGCAGGTCGTGCCCGTGGGTCTTCCACTCCACGGCCTCGCGGCGGGCGCCGAAGAAAGCGGTCTGTGCGGTGATGAGGGCGTCGATGTCATGGCCGGAGAGGTCACGTGGTCCGATGACGAACCCGCGGTGCTCTCCTACGGTCCGCAGTATCGGGCCGGTTCGTTCGGTCCGGACGGTCGGGGAAGGGAGCCACGTTCCGCGTAGGTGCTCGTCGTAGGCGGCCAGTAGGTCTTCGCTCATCCGGCCGAATCTAGCGCCGTTCAGTCGAGGAGTTCGTAGATGGTCACCACCGGGGGCGGGCCCAGCGGGGGGCGGGCGGCGCTGGAGGAGGAGCGGGCGCGGAGTTCCTTGACGGGGGCGGTGAGGTCGTCGGCTTCCAGTTCGTAGACCGCCAAGTGGGAGTGCCGGCCTGGTTCCGCGTCGCCGAGCACCCTGTAGCGGCGGGCGGAGACGAAGCCCGGCACCGCGAGGACCTCGGGGATGTGCACCTCGGTGTACCACTGGTCGTACTCGTCCTCTCCCGACGGGTCGGACGGGCTGGACTGCACGACCATGATGCCCTTCGGCATGGTTCCTCCTTGTGGTCGGTTCCGGCTCAGGGGGCCGGGACGATCTCTTCCTTCACCGCGAGGAACCACGACCGGCCGAAGAGGGCACCGTCGGCGCCGCCGTCCGCTTCGTCGCGGAACCAGGCGATACGGGCCCGCAGGCTCTCGGCGTCGTCGCAGTAGACCTCGTTCACCGCGTCGTAGGCCCACTCGCCGCCCGAGCGCGGGACCGGGTGGTTCTGCACGTAGGCCAGACCCCGGACGGTGTCGGGGATGGCCGTGGCCGCCTCGCTCCCCGGTTTGCGGACCTGTCCGGCGTGGGCGCGCCACCGTTCGGCGAACTCAGCGGGGGTCAGGCCCTCGGCCCGGACCGCGACGGCCATGTGCTTGAACCTCGCTCCCCCGTCCCGCCACCGGTGTCCGAGCCAGTCCGCGCCGCGCAGTGCCGTCTCCTTCGCCACGACCACCGGGCTCGCGTCGAAGTCGACGACCCGGTCGAGGCCCTTGAGCACCGACCAGCCGCGGGAGGTGCCGACCCAGCCGCGGAACCGCCGCAGATGGGGTCCGTCGTCGAACCAGCCGATCTCGACGCCGTCGTGCCTCGGCCCTGGATCCGACTCGGGCAGGACCGTGCACACCGCCAGCCGGGTCGGCCGCACCTCGGGCGGCGCCTGCATGGCCGCGGCGACCGCTCCGGGCCACTCCGCCGCGAACGCCTCGGCGGTCACGTCCTCCCGCCGCGTCACGAACCGGAATCCCTTGATCATGCGCGCGGCTCCGCGAGCTCGGCGACGCGCCGCCGCCAGGCCGCCGCGGCCTCCTCCTTGATGCCCCCGTACCCCTTGATCTCCAACGCCGACGAGGCGAGCGCCACGAGGGTCTCGTAGGGCAGGTCCGCGGCCAGGGCGTCGGCGAGCGCCCGTTCGTACTCCCGGACGAGCGCGCGTTCGAGGCGGCGGTCGGGATCGGCGCCGAAAAGGTCGAGCGGGGTGCCCCGCAGACGCTTCATCCGTCGGAGCGCGTGAAAGGCCAGCTCGTACGGCCGTCCCATGGGCAGTTTCCGCTTCATGCCGAGCCTGCGAAGGGTGGGCGGGTGAAGGTGGAAGGTCACCGAGTACGGACCTTCGATGCCCAGGTCGCCCGCGATTCGGTCGTAGTCGGCTTTGAGGTGCAGCCGTGCCACCTCGTACTCGTCCTTGTAGGTGAGGAGCTTGAACCAGGACTCGGCCGCAGCCCGGGTGAGCTCCCAGCCGTGCCCGGCATCATCGTGCTCGGCCGCGCGCTCCACCAGGCCGAGGAAACGCCGGGCCCGTCTCTCGTCCTGGTAGTCGAGGGCCTGCGCGGCCCTGCGGACGAGGTGCTCGCGCAGTTCGCCCGGCAGTTTCCGCGCCTCGACCAGGAGAGCCGCCACCTCTAGCGCACGGGGAGACGGGTCGTACAGGCTGCCGCCGGTCGCCGCCGAGGCCAGCGCCTCCGCGACGGCCGCCGGGTCGTGCGCCGCCCAGCGCCCCCAGGTGAATGCCTCCAGGTTGGCCGCGGCCGCCCTCCCCCTGCCCATGGCCTGCTCGATCTCCGCCAGGGGAATCGGCATCCCGCCGAGCTGGAACGCGACGCCGAGCAGCACGATGTTCGCGAGCAGATGGTCGGCGAAGACCGTCTCGGCGATGTGCTTGGCGTCGACGAAGACGACGCGTTCCTTGCCGACGCGCTCGGCGATCTCCCTTTCGAGGGCGGCGGTGTCAGGGGGCGCCGCCCCGCCCTGCTGCATGGCGGCGGTGGGGGTGAGGCCGGAGTCGACGACGGCGATCGTGCGGCCGGGACGCGCCTTCACGAGGTGCTGGGGCGCGGCGGCCTGGAGGATGTCGCCGGACAGGTACAGGTCGGCGCCGCCGGGGCTGACGTCCGCCGAGCCCAGGGCGTCCCGGTCCGCCGCCAGATGGAGGTGGGAGACGACCGCTCCGGCCTTCTGTGACAGCCCCGTCTGGTCCATGCCGCCGACCGCCAGCCCCGCGGCTTCGGCGGAGGAGGCGATGACGCGGTTGGCGGTGATGACGCCGGTGCCGCCGATGCCGGTGAAGTAGACGCCGTACCGGCCGTCGATGCCAGGCGCTTCGGGCAGCGGCAGCACGCCTGCGGGCAGCACCGGTCGCGCCTCGGCCCGCGCCCGCGCCTTGCGCCGCCCCCGCCGCTTGGGCTTGAGGGTGACGAACGACGGGCAGTCGCCTTCTATACAGGTGTAATCACGGTTGCAGGACGGGTCGTGGATCTGGCGTTTGCCGCCGAACTCCGTCTCGGCCGGGAGGACCGACAGGCAGTTGCTCTTGGCGACGCAGTCCTCGCACCCCTCGCACACCGCTTCGTTGATGAGGACGCGGCGGGGCGGGGTGGGCAGCAGGTTCCGTTTGCGCAGTCTGCGGGCCTCGGCCGCGCAGCGCTGGTCGTAGACGATGACCGTGACGCCGGGCACCCCGCGGAGCCGCTCCTGGACCTCGGCGAGCCGGTCGCGCCCCAGCACCTCGACGCCGCGGGCCCAGCGGGCCCGCCGTCCATACCGGCGAGGCTCCTCCGCGCACACGACGGTCTCCGCGACGCCCTCGGCTTCCAGCGCGCGGGTCAGCGCCGGGACGTCCATCAGCCCGGTGACGTCCTGGCCGCCGGTCATGGCCACGGCCGCGTTGTAGAGGATCTTGAAGGTGATGTCGGCGCGGGCCGCGACGCTCGCCCGGATCGCGAGGGTTCCGGAGTGGCTGAGGGTGCCGTCGCCCAGGTTCTGGACGAGGTGCGGTTCGGCGACGAACGGCGCCAGGCCGATCCAGGGCACGCCCTCGGCGCCCATCGGGGTCGGCGGCAGCCGCCGCAGGTCGCGGTGGCGCGCCTCGAAGTACATGATCCCGTGGCAGCCGACCCCTCCCCCGGCCAGCGCGCCGTCGGGGACGACGGTGGAGCGGTTGTGCGGGCACCCGCTGCAGTAGCCGGGGGCGCGGGTCGCGATGGGGAGCGGTGTCCGGCGCGGCGCCTCGGCGGGCGGATCGAGGTCGGGCAGCAGCCGGACGAGGACCTTGCGCACCTCGGACGAGTTCAGCTCGCCGGCGGAGGACACCAGGGAGATTCCGGAGCCGTCGCGTTTGCCGCGTACGGGCACGCGGCTCCCCGCCTCGTGCAGGATGCTCCGCAGCTGCGTCTCGACGAACGGCCGCTTCTCCTCGATGACGGCGACCTCTTCGACCGAGGCCGCGAACTCCAGGACCGTCTCCTCCACCAGCGGATAGGTCATGCCGAGCTTGAGGATGCGCACACCGAGCCCCTCGGGAGTCGTCCCGAGGTCGGTGAACGCCTGGAGCAGGTCGAAGTAGGTCTTGCCCGCGCAGACCACGCCGAGGCGGGCCCCGGGCGCGGCGCCCGTGGCGCGGTCGAGCCCGTTGTGCCGCGCGTAGGCGCGGGCGGCGCGCAGCCGGTGTTCGGAGACCAGCGCCTCCTGGCCGGGCACGGCGTGCGGGCCGATCGTCGACTGCGGGCGGTGCCGCCACGGCTTCCCGTCGATGACGACGCCCTCGGGGTCGCGCGGTGCGTGCCGGGCGGGGTCGAAGTCGACGGTGCCGATGCCGTCGGCGACGGAGGTGACGATCTTCATGCCGGCCCAGGTCCCCGCGTACCGGGAGAGCCGGAAGGCGTGCACGCCGAGGTCGAGGACGTCCTGCTGGTCGCCGGGGACCAGCACGGGAACGCACATGTCCTCGAAGGTGTACTGGCTGTCGCAGGCCAGCGTGGAGGACTTGGAGGCCGGGTCGTCGCCGCAGAACACCACGGCCCCGCCGCCCGGTCCCGCGCCCATGGCGTTGGCGTGCTTGAGGGCGTCCCCGCTGCGGTCCAGGCCCGGGCCTTTGCCGTACCAGGCGCCCGCGACGCCGTCGAGTCCGTCGTACTCCACGACGGCGCCCATCTGGCTGCCCCAGACGATCGCGGCGGCGAGCTCCTCGTTGAGGCCGGGCCGGTGCACGATCCGGTTCTCGGCCAGCGCGCCGCCGAGCCGTTCGAGGGCGAGGTCGAAGGCGCCCAGCGGGGAGCCGGGGTAGCCGGAGACCAGCGTCGCCGTCTTCAGGCCGTCCCGCTCGTCCAGCTCGCGCCGCAGGACCAGGAGGCGCACCAGCGCGTCGACGCCGGACAGGACCCCGCCCGTCACGGGTAGACCTCGGGGTTGACGTACGCGAACTTCCCGCCCTTCATGACGGCCCTCCGTCGGCCCGGATCGAGCAGGACCGTCACGTCCGTGCTCGGGTCGCCGTCGACGATGAGGAGGTCGGCGAGGAAGCCCTCGCGGACCTGCCCGATGCCGAGCCCGGTGGCGGGCCCCATGTTGCGGGTGGCGGTGTGGATCGCCTCGACCGGGCTCATGCCCGCGAGCTCGACGTACCGCTGGAGCTCGGCGGCGTAGGTGCCGTGGCGCGTCCACTGGTGCCCGAAGTCGCCGCCGGAGAGCATCTTGATGCCCGACTCCCGCAGGCGCCGCATCCCCTCGATCTGGGACCGGAGCTCCAGCGGGTAGCCCGCGGCCTCGATGCGCCCGGGCGTCATCCCGTACGGCTCGGCGTGGCCGCTGACCATCGCGTACAGGTAGTGCAGGCCGGGGCACACCCAGATGTCGTCGCGCCGCGCTTCGAGCGCCTTGATCGCCTCGTCGTCCAGGAAGCAGGCGTGGTGGACGATCCGCACGCCGGTGCGCGCGGCCATCGCCACGCTCGCCGAGCCGCGGGCGTGGACGGTGAGGAACGCGCCGTGCCGGTCGGCCTCCTCGACGGCGGCGAGGAGCATCTCGTCGTTCATGTAGACGTCGTCGGAGGGGAACTCCGGCACGACGCCGTCGCCGGAGATGAACAGCTTGAGGGCGCGCACGCCCAGGTCGCACTGGCGGGCGACGATCTCGCGGAGGTCCTCGGCGGTCGCGGCGACCTCCATCATCTCGCCGTCGCCGCCCAGGCCGTCGACCTCGGCGATCATCGGCCCGCTGGGGACGATGCGCGGTCCGGGGACGAGGCCCCGGTCGATGGCGTCCTTGGCGTGCAGGTCGTCGAGCGGCTGGGTGGTTCCGGCGCCGATGACGCAGGTGTAGCCCGACTCTAGGAAGGTGCGGGTCACGGCGGCCACGTCGAGCATGTGCGGGCCGGGGTCGGCGGCCGCGACGGCGGCGTGGTCGAACACGAAGTCCAGCGGCCAGCTGAGGTGCACGTGCGCGTCGCCGAGGCCGGGCAGGACGGTGGCGCCGCGCAGGTCCACGGTCCGGGCGGAGTCCGCCTCGATGCGCGGCGCGACCCGGGTGACGCGGTCGCCCTCGATGAGGACGTCGGCGCCGGCCGGCTGCTCGTCCGGGCCGGCGGAGCAGGTGAGGACCCGGGCGTTGGTCAGGAGGGTGCGCTCGGCCATGGGCTCAGGAGTCCTTCGGCGCCAGGCGGGGTCCGGGGGTGAAGGCGATGGGCAGGGTGTCGGGCGAGCGGGTCAGGCCGCGGTGGTACCTGACGGCCGCCCCCTCCTGGAGCCTGATGCCGTCGAGGCGCTCGAGCACCTCTTCCAGCGCCACCCGCATGTTCATGCGGGCGAGGTTCGATCCGGCGCAGCGGTGCGGGCCCGCGCCGAAGCTGAGGTGGCGGTTGCGCTCGCGGTCGAGGACGAAGGTGTCGGCGTCCTCGAACTCCCCGGCGTCGCGGTTGGCCGAGGCCCAGTGGATGAGCACCTTGTCGCCCGCCTTGACCGGGCGGCCGCCGAGGTCGGTGTCGCGCGTCGCGGTGCGGCCGACGGCCACGAACGACGGGTCGAGCCGCAGCAGCTCCAGGGAGGCGGCCGGGATCAGCTCGGGCCGGGCGCGCAGCAGCGCGGGGATCTCCGGCTGCCGGCAGAACCGGTCGAGCATCAGGCCCAGCGCCCCGGCCGTGGTCTCCAGGCCGCCGAGGATGAGCAGCTGGACGGTGCCGATGACCTCCTCCTCGGTGATCGGCCTTCCGTCGATCTCGGCGTGCACGACGGCGTCGACGACGTCGCCGCGCGGGGCCTCCTTGCGCCGCCGCCGGGTGAAGTCGCGGATCCAGTCGTACAGGCCCAGCCAGCTCTCGCGCGCCGCCGGGTCGTCGGGGGTGGAGGAGGTGGACGCCAGGCGGGCGACCTCCTCCAGGTCCTCGGCGGGGGCGTTGATCGCGAGCCGGAAAAAGCTCAGGCTGGGGAAGGGGCGGGCGAAGTCGTCCATGAACTCGCACGATCCGGACTCGATGAACCCGTCGATGAGGCGGCCCGCCAGCTCGCGGGTGGCCGGCTCCCACGGCGCCACGGCCGCGGGGGTGAAGAAGGGGTTGATGAGGCGCTTGAAGATCCGCTGCTCCGGCGGGTCGGCCTGCACCGGGAGGTTGCGCACGACCGTGGGGGCGCCGGAGATCCCGAGTCCGTGCGCGGAGCTGAACGCCTCCCAGTCCTGGGCGACGGTGAGCGCGTCCTCGTACCGGCTCACCACCCAGAAGCCGCCGTGCTCCTCGCTGCGGGCGACGGGGCACAGTTCGCGCACCCTGGCCATGGTCTGGGGCATGGTGTCGGCCAGGTCGGGGGAGAGATGGTCGAAATGCCGCATGCACCACTCATCGGGCATGGAGCCGGCGGTCGGGGTGGGCTTCTCCATGGCGCACAACATAACAGGGTGAGCAATCACTTTCTAGAGTCCGCCCATGAGGCCGACTTGACCTCTGGCGCTCCCGTGCGCACCCCTGTATGTAGTAAGTGAGCGTTCTTTCATTTCTCGGATCCCGTCCCCGGTCCGCAAGGAGCACCCATGCCGGCACCTCCCCGCCCCGACACGTCCGCCCTCCTCGACGGCCGCCCCCGGAGACTGCTGATCGGCGGCCGGTGGACCGAGGCGGCGTCCGGCGCGACGTTCCCCAGCCTCAACCCGTCGAACGGCGAGCGGATCGCCGAGCTGGCCCGGGCGGACGCCCGCGACGCCGACCGCGCGGTCGCCGCGGCCCGGGAGGCGTTCGAGGGGCCGTGGAGCCGGATGAAGCCGCGCGAGCGCCAGACGCTCCTGCTGGCGCTCGCCGACGCGGTGGACGAGCACTACGACGAGCTGCGGCACCTGGAGTCGCTCGACATGGGCCTGCCCATCGGGCGGCCGCGCTCGGGCCGCACCCCCGCCTGGGAGGCGGAGATCCTGCGCTACTACGCCGGGTGGGCCACGAAGATCCACGGCGAGACCATCCCCAACTCGGTGCCGGGCTCGGTCTTCAGCTACACGCTCAAGGAGCCGATGGGCGTCGTCGCCGCGATCGTCCCCTGGAACCGCCCCGTCAGCAACGCCGTCTGGAAGATCGCCCCGGTGCTCGCCACCGGCTGCACGATGGTGCTCAAGCCCGCCGAGGAGGCGAGCCTCGTCGCCGTGCGCATCGGCGAGCTGTTGGCCGAGGCCGGTGTGCCCGACGGCGTCGTGAACGTCCTGACCGGTTTCGGCGAGGAGGTGGGCGCGGCCCTCGTGGCGCACCCCGGCGTCGACAAGGTCGCCTTCACAGGGTCCACCGCGGTGGGCCAGGAGATCGTCCGCACCTCCGCGGGCAATCTGAAGCGGCTGTCGCTGGAGCTCGGAGGCAAGTCTCCCGACATCGTGTTCGCCGACGCCGACCTCTCGCGCGCCGTCCCCGGAGCCGCCATGGGCGTGTTCTACAACTCGGGCCAGGTGTGCTGCGCGGGCACCCGCATCTATGTGGAGCGGCCCGTCTACGACGAGTTCGTCGAAGGAGTGTCGCGGTTCGCCGAGAAGCTCAAGGTCGGCGATAGCCTGGATCCCGCGACGAAGATCGGGCCTCTGGTGTCGGCCGAGCAGCTCGACCGCGTCACCGCCTATCTGGATCTGGGGCCGAAGGAAGGCGTGCGAACCGCCTCCGGCGGCCGCAGGCTGGAGACCGGGGAGCTGGCGAAGGGGTACTTCGTGCAGCCCACCGTCTTCGCCGACGTCCAGGACACCATGCGCGTGGCGCGGGAGGAGATCTTCGGGCCGGTCGCGTGCGTGCTGCCCTTCGACACCCCCGAGGAGGCCGTCGCCCGGTCGAACGACACCTCCTACGGGCTCGCCGGGGGCGTCTGGACGCGCGACGTGGGCAAGGCGCACCGGATGGCGCGCGAGCTGCGGGCCGGAACGGTGTGGGTCAACTCGATGCTGCTCATGGACCCGGCCGTCCCCTTCGGCGGCTACAAGATGAGCGGATGGGGCCGCGAGATGGGGCAGCACGCGCTGGACGAGTACCTCGACGTCAAGTCCGTGTGGATCGACACGGACTGACCGGCCGGGCGCGCGGCCGGGCGGTGCGTCCGGCCGCGCGTTCAGCGGCGCTCCCGCGCCTCCCGGAGGGCGGCTTCGAACCCCCGGTGCAGGTGCTGGGGCGCCGGTTCGTTGCGGCCGAAGACGACCGTGTCGAGCAGGCCCGTCCGCACGCCCGGCTCGGTGCGCCCGGCGACCCAGAAGTCCTCGCCGTCGACGACCGTCTCGCAGATCCACGGCGCCATCTCCGTGGCCTTGGCCAGCTCCGCCTCACTGAGGCCGGGCCGGAAGTAGGAGGTGTGCAACACCTCTGAGGTGCTCTCGTCGACGGGAAGGATCTGCCACAGCTCGATGTGCCGGCTGTCCAGGGTCAGGTTCGTGTTGGGGAAGAGCGCGTACTGGTAGCTGAAGTGCTGCGCCACGTCCCCCCACTCCGCCTCCGGGACGCCTTTCAGCACATCGATGGAACGCAGCGCCGAGCAGTTGCGCAGGTGGCGCCCGAAGGCGTCGAAGGTCAGCACGCCGCCGTGGGCGTAGGTGGCCAGCGTCTTGCTGTGCAGGAAGTCGAAGTGGTAGTTCTCGCGGAAGGTGTCGAGCGTGACCTTCCAGTTCGCCTGGACCCGGTGGACGTGTGGCTCGCCGTGGAGCCTCCAGTCCGCGAAGTCGAACATGGCGAGCTCGTCGGTGAGGCCGGGTCCGAGGAAGACGTCGATGTCGGGGACGGGGCCGGGCCGCAGGCGTCCGACGATCAGCCCGTACCCTTCGGCCACCGGCAGCTCGACGAGCCCTTTGTCCTCCTTGCACATGCCCTCGAACGCGCGCGCGACGGGCACGCGCAGCAGGTCGCCCTTGGCGCCGTAGGTCCAGGCGTGGAAGGGGCAGGTGAACCTGGTGCCCTCCCCCGCGCCGTCGGCGACGCGCACCCCGCGGTGGCGGCAGGCGTTCACCAGCGCGCGGACCTTGCCCTCCCCGTCCCGGGTCAGCAGGATCGGCGTCCCCATGAGGTCGACCGTGCGGTAGGTGCGCGGCGCGGGAAGCGCGCCGGACAGGCAGAAGACCAGGGGCCGGTCCTGGAAGAGGACGCGCATCTCGTCCTCGTGGCGCTCCCTCGAGTAGACGCCGGTCGGCAGTTCCATCACGTCGTCGGCGAGGTCGGTCGTGCGGTGCTCGATGTGGTCCAGCAACCGGCGGGCGAGACCGCGCTCCAGGGCTTCCCTATCCACGGCTGGAGGCTAACAAGTAATCACTCACTCTACAAGGAGCCCTCGGCATTTGAGAGTGAACACTTGCTTCTTTCAGGCGGAGAACCTTACTTTCATGTGTATGACGAAGACGGACTTTGTAGTAGACGCCGACTCCCACTGGTGCGAACGTCCCGACCTGTTCACCAGTCTCGCCCCGCCGGAGTACCGCGACCGGGTGCCCCAGGTGCGGGAGGTCGACGGCCAGCTGATGTGGGTCTTCGACGGGCAGCCCTCCGGGAAGTTCAGCGCCGGCGGCGTCGTGGCGCGGGACGGCTCCAAGGAGGAGTCGGAGATCGCGCTGCACACCTGGACGATCGACCAGATCCACGAGGGCGCCTACGATCCGGACGCCCGCCTCCAGGTGATGGACGACTGCGGTATCGACGCCCAGGTCATCTTCCCCAGCACGATCGGCCTCGGCGGGCAGGGCCTGGCCCAGGTCACCGACGAGAAGCTCCGCCGCCTGACCTTCGAGCTCTACAACGACCGGCAGGCGCAGATCCAGCGGGACTCCGACAACCGGCTGCTGCCGCTGCCCCTGATGCCGGCCTGGAGCGTCCAGGAGTGCGTCCGCGAGGCCAAGCGGGTGGCGGCGCTGGGCGCGCGCGGCGTTAACATGACCTCCGACCCCCAGGACCTGGGCGCCCCCGACCTGGCCAGCCGGGAATGGGACCCGTTCTGGGAGGCCTGCACCGAGGCCGAGCTGCCGGTGCACTTCCACATCGGCGCCAGCGTGACCGGCATGACCTTCTACGGCAAGTACCCGTGGGCGTCGCACCCGCCGAGCACCCGGCTGGCCATCGGCGGCACCCTGCTGTTCATCGGCAACGCGCGCGTCGTGGCCAACCTGCTGGTCTCCGGCATCTTCAACCGCCACCCCGACCTCAAGGTGGTCTCGGTGGAGAGCGGCTGCGGCTGGGTCCCCTTCATCCTGGAGGCCCTGGACTACGAGATGACCGAGAACGCGCCCAGCGACCTGGCCAGGCTCGGCAGGCTGCCCTCGGAGTACTTCCGCAGCAACATCTACGCCACCTACTGGTTCGAGACCAACCAGGGCAAGCTGGCCTCCCTGGTGGACTCCGTCGGCGAGGACAACATCCTCTTCGAGACCGACTTCCCCCACCCGACGTGCCTGTACCCCAGCCCGGTCGAGCGGGCGAAGGAGAGCATGAAGTCCCTCTCCGACACCGCGCGCCGCAAGATCCTCGGCGAGAACGCCCGCAGGCTCTACCGCCTCTGACGTCCGCCGCTCAGGCCTTCACGTTCAGCCCCTCCCGGTGGTCCTGGCGACGGTCGTGCGCAGCTCCCGTTCGGGGATCAGGCAGACGGCCAGCAGGGTCACCAGGCCCAGCGCCGCGGTGGCCAGGAAGACCACCCCGATGGCGTCGGCGTGGGCGTCGCGCACGACGTGCAGGACGGGCCCGGGCAGGCCGGACAGGTCGAGACCGTCCGGCCCGGCCTGCCCGGCGAGGCCCGCCGCGGCCAGGCCCTCGCGGACCCGGTCGGCGACCTGGACGGCCAGGAGCGCGCCGAGCGCCGTGATGCCCATGGTGCCGCCCAGCGACCGGAAGAAGGCGACGACGGCGCTGGCCGTCCCCACGTCGGGGAGGTCGACGGTGTTCTGCACCGCGAGCACGAGGTTCTGCAGCAGCGCGCCGGTGCCCAGGCCCATGAGCGCCATGTAGGCGCCGGCGAGCCAGACGGGCGTCGTGTGGTCCAGGGTGCCCATCAGGCCCAGGCCCGCGGTCAGCAGCACCGCTCCGACCAGCAGGTAGCGCTTCCAGACGCCCGTCCGGGTGATGAGCCTCCCCGAGACGGTCGAGCCGACCAGGTTGCCCGCGATCGCCGGCAGCATGAGCAGGCCCGCCGCGGTCGGCGAGAAGCCGCGGGCGATCTGGAAGTACTGGCTGAGGAAGACCGATCCGCCGAACTGCGTGATGCCGACGGAGACGCTCGCGACGACGGCCAGCACCGTGGTGCGTTCCAAGATGACGCGCGGCGGGACCACGGGCTCGGGGTGGCGGCGCTCCACGAGCACCGAGAGCACCAGGGCGGCCAGCGTTCCGGCCAGGAACAGCGCGGAGGCGCCCGAGACCCAGGGGAAGTCCCTGCCCGCGAACGACACCCACACCAGCGGGAGGCCCGCCGCGATCGAGATGAACAGCGCGCCCCACCCGTCGATGCGCGTCTCGCGGCGCAGCGGCTCCAGCTTCAGGAAGCGCTGGATCAGCACGAGTCCGGCCACCGAGAACGGGACTATGGCGAAGAAGCACCAGCGCCAGCCCGCCGTGTCCACCAGAAGGCCGCCGATCAGCGGGCCCGAGATGGTCGAGACGGCCATGGCCGAGGCCAGGTAGCCGTTGTAGCGGCCGCGTTCGCGCGGCGAGATGATCGCGCCCATGACCGACTGGGTCAGCGCGACCAGCCCGCCCACGCCCAGTCCCTGCAGCGCGCGGGCCGCCAGCAGCTCGGGCACGCCGCGGGCGAGCCCCGCCCACAGCGAGCCGAGCAGGAAGACGGCCCCGGCCAGCTGCAGCATCCTCTTCTTGTCGTAGAGGTCGGACAGCTTGCCCCACAGCGGCGTGGTGACGGTCATCGCCAGCAGCGACGCGGTGAACACCCACGTGTAGGCGCGCTGCGAGCCGCCGAGGGCGCCGATGATGGTCGGCAGCGCGGTGCTCACGATGGTCGAGCTGACCATCGCCGTGAAGAGCATCGCCACCAGGCCGAGCACGACCTCGACGATCTGGCGGTGGGTCAGGGGGACGGCCGCCCGGGGCGCCGCGAGCGGAGGGTCGGAGGTCTCGGTCACGGGTCTTCCTCCGCGGTCCTGCGGCCGGTGGTACGGACGGAAAAATACCAACCGGCTTAGTTCGTTCCAGAAGCGGCCTCCGGCTCCGCGGCCGCGCCGCCCGCGATGACGCGGTCGACCAGGTCCGCCCAGCCCGCCTCCAGGCGCTCCAGGGACATGCCGCGCTCGGTGATCAGGTAGCGGACGAGCGCGGTGTCCAGGCAGCCCAGCAGGGTGTGGCCGAGCAGGTCGGCGTCGCCGCCGATCCGCGCCTGGCGCAGCAGCAGGACGACGTGGGCCAGGCGCGCCTGGTGGACGGGGGCGGCGTAGCCGCGGTCCAGGCCGGCGTTGATGGCCGCGTACAGGTCCTGGCGGCTGTACTCGTGGCGCAGGACGGCGGGGCCGAAGGCCTTCAGGCGCTCGGCGGGCGGGGCGCCGGGGCCCACCGGGGGCGGGCCGGACAGGAACGTCGTCTGGAGGCACCTCTCGTGGTGGTCCAGCAGGGCGTACAGCAGGCCGGCGCGGTTGCCGAACCGCCGGGAGACGGTGCCCTTGCCGACCTGGGCGGCGGCGGCGACCGCCTCCATCGTGAGGCTCGCCACCCCGCCCTCGGCCACCAGGCGGGCGGCCTCCTCCAGCAGGCGGTTGCGGTTGCGCGCCGCGTCCGCCCGCAGCCGCGAGGTGCCGCCGAGCGGGACGGTCAGTGCCCGTCCCGCGCCGTCCTCGGGACGCGGGGGCACCGGGGGCGAAGGGGGTGCGCTCATGCGTCGAGCCTACCGCCCGCGGAATAAACGGAACGCGGCCCGGTTATAGTGTCCGTAGAAAACGGGCCACGGCCCGCTTATCCCGATATCCGAGGAGTTCCCCCATGTCCGTCCGCGTCCTCGCCCTCGTCGGCAGCCTCCGCGCCGGCTCGCACAACCGCCAGCTCGCCCACCTCGCCGCCCAGGTCGCCCCCGAGGGCACCGAGGTCGAGGTCTACGAGGGGCTGGGCGAGCTGCCCTTCTACAACGAGGACCTCGACACCGCGGACCTCCTGCCCGAGGCCGCCGCGCGCCTGCGCCGGACCGCCGCGGAGGCCGACGCGCTCCTGCTGCTCTCCCCCGAGTACAACGGCACGATCCCCGCCGTGCTGAAGAACGCGATCGACTGGCTGTCCCGCCCGTTCGGGGCCGGCGCCATCGGCGGCAAGCCGGTCGCCGTGATCGGCACCGCCCACGGCCAGTACGGCGGCACCTGGGCGCACGACGAGGCCCGCAAGGCCGTGAAGATCGCGGGCGGCACCGTGCTGGAGGACATCACGCTGTCCATCCCGGGCTCGGTGGTCCGCTTCGCCGACACCCACCCGGCCGACGACGCCGAGATCGCGGCGCAGGTCTCCGACACCGTCGCCCGCCTCGCCCGCACCCTGGCGCCCCAGGCCGCCTGACCCGGAGCCGGACGCCCGGCCCCTTCCGCGTCCCCTCGCGGCGGGGGCCGTCCGCCCGCCGGGGTCCGCCGGGCGCTCAACCGTGCTTCACCCGCCGTTCGCACCGGTCGTCTGCACTGGGGACCGTGGAGATGACGCGAAGAGGCGTGCTCGCGGCGGGCGGCCTGACCGCCCTCGGACTGACCGGCGGCTCCCCCGCGGCGGCGGGGCGGCCCGACCCGTTCCGGCTCGGCGTCGCCTCGGGCGACCCCGGCCCCGACGGGGTGGTGCTGTGGACGAGGCTCGCGCCCCGCCCGCTCGCCGAGGACGGACTGGGCGGCATGGGCTCCCGGCCGGTCGAGGTGCGCTGGCAGCTCGCCGCCGACGAACGCTTCCGGCGGATCGTCCGGCGGGGGACGGCCGTCGCACGCCCGTCCGGCGGGTTCGCGGTGCACGTCGAACCGTCCGGGCTCGAACCGGGACGGGAGTACTTCTACCGGTTCCGGGCCCAGGGCCACCTGTCCCCCGCGGGCCGCACCCGCACCGCGCCGCCGCGCGGCGCGCTGACGCCGATGACGTTCGCCGCGGCGTCCTGCTCGCACTACGAGCACGGCTACTTCACCGCCTACCGGAGGATGGCCGAGCAGGACCCCGACCTGGTGCTGCACCTCGGCGACTACCTGTACGAGTACGCGCCCGGCGACTACGGCGGCTCGAACGGCGTCGTGCGCGGGCACACCGCGGGCAAGTGCCAGACGCTCACCGACTACCGGCGGCGGCACGCCCAGTACAAGAGCGACCCCGACCTGCGCGCCGCGCACGCCGCCGCGCCCTGGGCCGTCATCTGGGACGACCACGAACTGGAGGACAACTGGGTCGGGAGCAATCCCGGCTCGAAGGTGCCCGGGTTCACCGCCCGCAAGCGGGCCGCGATGCGCGCCTACTACGAGAACATGCCGCTGCGGGCGGCGTCCCGCCCGTCCGGGACGAGGATCCAGCTGTTCCGCAGGCTCTCGTGGGGCGCCCTCGCGTCCTTCCACCTGCTCGACACCCGCCAGTACCGCACCGACCAGCCCTGCGACGACTGGTTGCGGACGGGCTGCGACGCGCGGACGGACCCGTCGAACCGGGTGCTCGGCGCCCGGCAGCTGCGATGGCTGGAGTCCGGGCTGCGCGCCTCGGGAGCCCGCTGGGACGTCCTCGCCCAGCAGATCTTCCTCGCCCAGCGGGACTTCGCGCTCGGTCCCGCCGTCAGGTCCGGCATGGACTCCTGGGACGGCTACACCGCCGAACGCGGCCGCCTGTTCGACGCCGTCCAGCGCTCGGGCGCCCGCAACCCCGTCGTCCTCACCGGCGACGTCCACACGGCCTTCGCCGGCGACCTGCTCCGCGACTTCGACGATCCGTCCTCCGCCCGCATCGGCGTCGAACTCGTCGCCACCTCGATCGCCAGCGACGGCGACGGCTACCGCGACCGGGGCGTCAACGCCGCGCTCCTGGCGGAGAACCCCCACTTCGCCTTCGTCGACCAGCGCCGCGGCTACACCCTCGGCAGGCTCACCCCCGAAGCCCTCACCGCCGACTTCCACACCCTCGAGTACGTCTCACGGCGCGGCGCCCCCGCCCGTCGCGCCGCCCGGTTCACCGTCCCGGACGGCGCCCGCTCCCTGGCCCGCTGACGGCGGCGGCGCCGCTGCGAAGGACGGCCTCAGCCGAGGGAGAAGCCGGTCAGGCCGCGTCCCTCGACCGGGAGCCGGGTGCGGCCCCGGTAGACGCCGCCGGTGAAGTCGCCGGCTCCGGGCGCTCCGACGGTCAGAACGCCGCCGGCGATCTTCAGTGCGCCGCCGTAGTGGGCGGCGGCGCCGAGGCCGGAGCCGATGAGTTCCGCTCCGGCCGCGGTCAGGCCCCGGCGGGCGCGGCCCCGGAGGATCTGGACGGCGCCGGAGCCAGGGATGCCGATCGCGAGGTCGGCCGCCTTGTCGCCGGCCAGATCGCCCGCGGCCAGGGCCGCGCCGAACAGGTCGTTGCGGTGGACGTTCCCGGCCAGGCCCCGGGTGAGCCGGTTCCACATCGGGCCCTCCTCCTTGAAGGACGGCCCGTACAGGACGTGGACGGCGCCCTCGCCGAAGCCGCGGTTCCGGTCGGTGAGCGCCTCGCCGGGAACGCCGACCGCCAGGTCGTCCCGTCCGTCGGCGTCGAAGTCGCCGGCCGCGAGGGCGCTGCCGAACCCGTCGCCGCGCTCGGGGGAGCCGCGCAGCCGGCCCGCCTGGGAGAGGGTGCGCCCCCGGGAGCGGACGGCGTCCAGGACCGTCACCGAGCCCTCGCCCCGGCGCCCGGCTCCGGGCAGGCCGACCGCGAGTTCCGCGCGGCCGTTCCCGTCGAAGTCCCCGGGGGCGAGGACCGCGCCGAACGCGTCCGTCCGCGCCTTGCGCTCCCCCTTCCGGCCGAGGCTCGCGGGGAAGACCTCGCGTCCGTCCAGCCCGGCGCGGCGGAGGCCGTACACCGCGACCGCTCCCCCGTTCCCCCGGCCCGGCGCGCCCACCGCGAGCTCCAGGTCGCGGTCGCCGTCGAGGTCGGCCGCGGCGAGGGCCGTGCCGAACGCGTCATCGCCGCGGCCCGGCAGCCGCAGCACCGGCCCCTGCCGCAGCCCGCCCGCCCCGCCCAGGTACACCCTGACGGTCCCCGCGCCGGGGGCGCCCACCGCGAGGTCGGCGCAGCGGTCGCCGTCCAGGTCCCCCACGGCCAGCGCCGCCCCGAACCCCTCCCCCCAGCGCGCACCGTCGGGAACCAGCCATTCCTGCCGTCCATCGCCGTACAGGACGCCCACCTGACCGGCCCTGGCCTGTCCCCCGGCCGCCGCCGAGGGCGCTCCCGCCGCCAGATCCCGCCTGCCGTCGCCGTCGAAGTCCGACCCTCCCCGGCACTCCGCCGCCGACGCCGCGGTTCCGGGTACCACCAGCATTCCCGCCGCCAGCAGCGGGACCATCACAAGGCTGCGCACCCCGCCAACGTCTCCGCCCGGTGAGACGCCACGACGGCGGCCAGATGTCCCCTTCGTGAACCTTTCCGGTTTTCGCCGGGCCTTCGCGTCACGTGGCGGGTTGCGCCTGGGCCTGGGCCGGGGGACGGGCCTCCGGGGAGTGGAGGAGGGGCTTGCTGAGGACGACGAACTCCAGGTCGGACCGCCGGGGGACGCCGAAGCGCTCGTTGTCGTAGGGGAAGGCGACGCGCTCGCCGGTGGGGCGGTAGCCGCGGCGCTCGTACCAGGCGATCAGCTCGGCGCGCACGGAGATCACGTGCATGTGCATCTCGCGGGAGCCCCAGCGGGTGCGGGCCTCGTGCTCGGCGGCCGCCAGGACGGCGCGTCCCACGCCGCCGCCCTGCAGGGTGGGGCGGACGGCGAACATGCCGAAGTAGGCGGCGTCGTCCCGGCGCTCGAGCTGGCAGCAGGCCACCGGCGCGCCGTCCCGCTCGACCAGCAGCACCCGGCTGCCCGGATCCTCGATGATCTTCAGCACCGCCGCCGCGTCGGTCCGCCTGCCGTCGAGCAGGTCCGCCTCGGTCGTCCAGCCCGCCCGGCTGGACTCCCCCCGGTACGCCGACTCCACCAGCGCGGCCACCGCCGGCGCGTCCTCCGGCGCCGCCGCCCGCAGGACGATCTCCGCTTCCGTCGCCTCTTCTTCAGTTCTCACCCGTGCCGCTCCTCCCTGGATAGCCCGTCCACGGTACGCCCGGGTAACAACGCGGGCGGACACCGGCCACCGTCATTCCCCGTCGTAGACGAGCAGGCCGTCCGCCCGCAGCCGCGCTCCGGAGGCGGGCGGATGGGCGGTGAGGCGGCCGTCATGGGCCAGGTGCAGCACGGGCCTGCCGCGGGCCAGGACCGCGAAGTCCGCGATGAGCCGCCGGTGGCAGCGCCACCACACCGACTCGCTGCACATCACCGCCGTCCGGGTCTCCCCGGCCTCGGCCAGCAGTTCCGCCATGGCGGCCAGGAAGCCGGGGTCACGGGTGTGCCCGGCGTAGCCGCGGAAGGAGGCGTTCTGCCAGAACGTGTCGGGCGAGTCGGGAGCCGCCCGCCGGAAGCCGCCGAGCCGCCGCTCCCACCGGTAGCCGATCCCCGCCGCGGGCAGCCACTCCCCCAGGGCGTCGCGATGCACGTCCGGGTTGCGGCGGCTGCCGGGCGCGGTCCGCACGTCCACCACGCACCGCACCTCGGCGCCGCGGAGGAGGGCGGCCAGTTCCTCCCGCCCCGCGGTGCCGTGGCCGAAGGTCAACAACGGCTGCATACCGTCCATCCTCCCCACCGCACGCGCGCCGCCCACGCGCGGCCGGTGGTGTACGGCCGGTCAGGCGGGGCGGGCGAGGTCGGCCTCGAGGGCGCCGGCGGCGCGGGTGAGCGTGTTGACCAGGGACGGCAGCCGGTGGCGGTCGTAGCGGGCGCCGGGCATCGAGACCGACAGGCCGGCGAGGACCGTTCCCCCGGGATCCCGTACCGGGACGCCGACCGCCACCACGCCGCGTTCGGAGCGGCCCTGGTTGAGGGCGAAGCCGGTGCGCCGCACCCGGGCCAGGTCGGCCCGCAGCGCGGCCAGGTCGGGCCGCTCCTCGGGCCGGTCGGCGTAGCGGTCGGCCGCGTACACCTCCTCGAGTTCGTCGTCGGTGAGCTCGGCCAGGAGCAGGAGCCCGGCGGTGGTGCGGTGGGCGGGGAAGACCATGCCCTCGCGGGAGCCGACCCGCAGGGTCTGGGCGCATTCGACGCTGGCGATGAACCGGACCGTGTCGCCGGTGCGCACCACCAGGTTGGCCGACTCGTCGAGCACGCCGACCAGCCGGTGCAGGTGCGGCAGCGCCACCGCCCGCAACCGCGAGGCGGCCGAGGGCGAGTGGGCGGCGAGCTCCAGGACCGGCCCCGCCCGGTAGAGGCGCCGCTCGTCCTGGACCGCGAAGTCCCGGTACACCAGCATCGCCAGCAGCCGGTGCGCGGTGGAGCGGGCCACGCCCAGCCGCTCGGCGACCTCCGAGACGGTCAGCTCCCCCTCCAGCTGCAGCATCGCGGCGATCCGCAGCGCGTGGTCCACGCTGCGGACCAGGTAGGGCGGCGGCGTCTTCAGCGGCTTGTCCATGATCCTCTCGATTCTGCACAGCAGAATTTCTTGTTCTTCACCACGCGACAGCAGTCACACTAGCGGCATGAGCACCCCTGTGACCACGCCCGGCTCCCCGGTGCGGCTGCACGCGGTCGACGCCCCGGGCCAGCCCGACGTCACCCCCGCGCTCGAGGACCTCTACCGCGGCTTCGAGCGGGAGCTGCTGGTGCCGCTGTGGACGGAGATCGGCGACCTCATGCCGGCGCACCCCCGCTCGCGCGCGGTGCCGCACCTGTGGCGCTGGGAGAACCTGCGCCGGCTCGCCGCGCAGGCCGGCGACCTCGTCCCGGTCGGCCGCGGCGGAGAGCGGCGCGCGATCGCGCTGGCCAACCCCTCGCTGGGCGGCCGGCCCTTCGCCACCCCCACGCTGTGGGCCGCGATCCAGTACCTCATGCCCGGCGAGGACGCCCCCGAGCACCGCCACACCCAGCACGCCTTCCGCTTCGTCGTCGAGGGCGAGGGCGTGTGGACGGTCGTCGGCGGCGACGCCGTCCCGATGCGCCGCGGCGACTTCCTGCCCCAGGCCGGCTGGAACCGGCACGCCCACCACAACGCGACCAGCGAGCCGATGGCCTGGATCGACGGCCTCGACATCCCGTTCCAGTACGCCACCGAGGCGCAGTTCTTCGAGTTCGGCCGCGACGAGATCAGCGACGCCGAGCGGATCACGCCCGAGCGCTCCCGCTCCGAGCGGCTGTGGGGCCACCCCGGCCTGCGCCCGGTGTCGGCCGGCGAGCTCACGCCGGGCTCCCCGCTGCTGTCCTACAAGTGGGAGTTCACCGACCGCGCCCTGGCCGACCAGCTCGCCCTCGAGGCCGAGGGCTTCGGCGGCACCGTCGAGCCCGGACACGCCGCCGTCCGCTACACCGACCCGGCCACCGGCGCCGACGTGCTGCCCACGATCCGCGCCGAGATGCACCGGATCGCCCGCGGCGCCGAGACCGCCCCGGTCCGTGAGACCGGCTCGTCGGTCTACCAGGTCTTCGACGGCTCCGGCACCGTCACCGTCGGGGACCGGACCTGGACGGCCACCCGCGGCGACCTGTTCACCGTCCCGTCGTGGGAGCCCTTCTCGGCCCGGTCCGAGGCCGGCTCCACCGACTCCGACTCCGGCGCGCTGGACCTGTTCCGGTTCAGCGACTCCCCGGTCTTCGAAGCACTCCGGCTCAACCGCACCCACCACGAAGGGACCACCCGATGAAGCTCGCCACCCTCCGCGTCAACGGCTCGACCCGCGCCGTACGGCTCGACGGCGACCGGCTGGTCGACCTCGGCGCCGCCGACCTCGGCGAACTGCTCTCCCGGGACGACTGGGCCGCCGGCGCCGCGGCCGTCGACGCGAACACCGCCCGGACCTACCCGGTCGAGGGCGCCGACTTCGCGCCGGTCGTCCCGGCCCCCTCGAAGGTCGTGTGCGTGGGCCTGAACTACAAGAACCACATCCAGGAGATGGGCCGCGACCTGCCGCAGCACCCCACCCTGTTCGCGAAGTTCGCCGACTGCCTCATCGGGGCCGCCGACGACATCGCCCGGCCCGCCGAGACCGAGGCGTTCGACTGGGAGGTCGAGCTCGCCGTCGTGATCGGCGAGCGGGTCCGCCGCGCCCGGGGCGCCGAGGCCGAGGCCGCGATCGCCGGGTTCACCGTCCTCAACGACATCACCTGCCGCGACTGGCAGTTCCGCACCCGCGAATGGCTGCAGGGCAAGATGTGGGACTCCTCCACCCCCGTCGGCCCCTACCTGGTGACCCCCGACGAGCTGCCCGGCGGCGTACGCCCCGCACTCGAGGTCAAGCTCACCGTCGACGGCGAGGTCATGCAGAACGACAACACCGGCGACCTGCTCTTCGACCCGGTCGCGCTGGTGGAGTACGTCTCGACCGTGGTGCGCCTCAACCCCGGCGACATCATCGCCACCGGCACCCCCGGCGGCGTCGGCCACGCCCGCGACCCCAAGCGCTACCTGACCGGCGGCGAGCGCGTCGTCACCGAGATCCAGGGCATCGGCCGCCTCGAGAACACCGTGGCCGAGGACGCGGCCTGATGCGCCGCACCTCCGAAGACACGCTGAGCTGGAGCGCGACGGGGACCAGGCTGTTCCTCGACGCCGTCGCCGGATGGGGCGAGGAGCAGTACCTCGCCCCGTCCGGGCTCCCCGGCTGGACCCGCAAGCACCTGGTCGCCCACGTGGCGGCGAACGCCGACGCGCTGAGCAACCTGGTGCGCTGGGCCGCCACCGGCGAAGAGACACCGATGTACTCCTCGATGGAGCAACGCAACGCCGACATCGAGGCCGGCTCCGCCAAGCCGGCCGCCGAGCTGGCCGCCTGGCTGCAGGGGTCCGCGGACCGGCTCACCGCCGGCACCGTCGCCCTGAGCTCCGCGCAGTGGGACGCCGAGGTGGTCACCGCCCAGGGCCGCACGGTCCCCGCGACCGAGATCCCGTGGCTGCGTTCGCGCGAGGTCTGCGTGCACGCCGTCGACCTGGCCTCCGGTGTCTCCTTCGCCGACCTGCCCGCCGGCTTCCTGACCGCGCTGGCCGACGACATCACGGGCAAGCGCCGCAACGCCCCCGGACCCGCGGTCGTCCTCACCGCCACTGACACCGGCGACCGCTGGGAACTGCCCGGCGAAGGCGACCCCACCGCGGTCACCGGCCCGCTCGCGGAGGTCGCGGCGTACCTCGCCGGCCGCCCGCACGCCCTGACCGCGACCGACGGCTCCCCCGCTCCGGCACTGCCGGCGTGGTTGTGAGCGTCCACGGCACCGAGGAGAGCAACGTGACCACACCCACCTCCGCGAACCCCGTCGACGTTCTCATCGTCGGAGGCGGCATCGGCGGCCTGAGCGCGGCCTTCGCCCTGGCCCGCGAGGGCCTGCGGGTACGTGTGCTGGAGCAGGCCCGCGAGTTCGGCGAGGTCGGCGCCGGCCTGCAGATCGCGCCGAACTGCACCCGGATCCTGCACGACTACGGCCTGCTGGAGGAGGCCAAGGGCCTCGGCGTGCTGCCGAAGAGCATGGTGATGCGCGACGCCGTCGACGGCAGCGAGCTGACCCGCCTGGACCTGGGCGACCTGGAACGCGAGTACGGCTTCCCGTACATGGTCATCCACCGCAGCGACCTGCACGGCATCTTCCTGCGCGCCTGCCGGCGCGCGGGAGTCGACCTGGTCACCGACGCCCACGTCACCGGCTACGAGAACACCCCGTCCGGCGCCCGGGTGCTGCTGGAGGACGGCCGCGCCGACCGGGCGCGGGTCGTCATCGCCGCCGACGGCCTGCACTCGGTCGCGCGCAGGCTCCTGGTCGAGGACGAGCCGGTCAGCTCCGCCTACGTCGCCTACCGCGCCGCGGTACCCATCGAGCAGGCCGGCCGGGACGTCGACCTCAGCGAGGTCTCCGTCCACGTCGGCCCGCGCTGTCACTTCGTCCACTACGGGCTGCGCGGCGGCGAGATGCTCAACCAGGTCGCGGTCTTCCAGTCCCCCAAGGCCCTCGCGGGCGAGGAGGACTGGGGCACCCCGGACGAACTCGACGCCGCCTTCACCGCGACCTGCCCCGACGTCCGGGCGGGCATCCCGCTGATGTGGCGCGACCGGTGGTGGCGGATGTTCGACCGCGACCCGATCACGACCTGGGTCGACGGGAACATCGCGCTGCTCGGCGACGCCGCCCACCCGCCGCTGCAGTACATGGCGCAGGGCGCGGTCATGGCCATCGAGGACGGCTGGGTGCTCGCCGGGCACGTCGCCGCCCGCCGCGCCGAGGACGGCTCGGTCGACTGGCGGGGCGCGCTGGCGGCGTACGAGGCGGTACGCCCCGAGCACTGCCGCCGGGTGGTGGAGACGGCCCGCGCCTGGGGCGAGCTGTGGCACCTCGACGGCGTCGCCCGCCTCCAGCGCAACGCCCTTCTACGGGCCCGCGACACCTACGACTACTCCTTCACCGCGTGGATCTACGGCCCCACGGCCCTGACCCCCGAGGAGGAGCCGCCGATGTTCACCCCGATCCCCCTGGACTCCGCCGACGTCTCCGGCGTTCCGGAGCCGGCCGGCACCCGCTGACCACCGGAGGTCCGGCGTCCGCGCGGCGGGCGCCGGACCTCCGCGTCGAGGCCACCGACCCCGAGCGGGTCAGACCGCCGCGGAGGCCGGGTCGCCCTCCGAAGAATGCGGGGGTTCCGTCGTGTTCGGCTCACAAGGGCGTCTCACTGCCGCGAGGCATTGGTCGTAGAGGTCTGCCAGGTCGAGTTCCCCCTCACCCCTGGCCCATAGCTCGGTCGCGGTGTCGGCGCAGGCGAAGACGGTGGCGATGATCGCTTTGGCCTGCAGGGCGGGGGCCGGGCGGGAGCCGGTGTCCAGCCGTGCCTGGACGAGCGGGAGGAGGTCGGCTTGCCAGCGCAGCCGCTTCTCGATGTAGCGGGCGTGCAGTGAAGGGGTGTCGAAGATGAGGCGCGACAGCTCCAGCGCCCGCTCGGGCGTGTGGTTGGCGGTCAGGAGGACCTCGAAGCCGGTGCGCAGGGCGTCCCAGGCCGACATCTCGGCCGGCTGCCGCCGGACGGACTGCTTCAGCAGCTCGCCCAGCGCCTCCTGATCCCCGCAGACCAGGTCCTCCTTGGTGCCGAAGTAGCGGAACAGGGAGCGCTGCGAGATCCCCGCCTCCCGCGCGATCTGCGCGATCGTCGTCTGCTCGTAGCCCTGCTCGGCGAACAGGCGGAGCGCCGTGTCCAGGATCGCCTGGACGGCGGCCTGCCGCGAACGGTCCCACAAGGTCGTCATGGGACCTCAGGCTACCCCGACTGGACAGCAGCCGCCTTCTTGGCATTTACTGCCATCTAGACATTCGCTGCCGAGAAGGCACCGACTGAAAGAAGGTTCGCCGTGACGGCCGTCGACTACCGCGGACAGACCACACTGATCACCGGCGCCAGCGCGGGTCTCGGCGCCGAGTTCGCCCGGCGGCTCGCCGCCCGCGGCTCGGACCTGGTGCTGGTCGCCCGCCGCGGACCGCGCCTGGAGGCCTTGGCCGCCGAGGTGCGCGCACACCACCGGGTCCGGGTCCATGTGGTGGAGATGGATCTGGCCACCGACCGCCCCGGGCAGGCGCTGGCCGCGCGCGTGGAAGGGCTCGGCCTGAACGTCACCAGCGTGATCAACAATGCCGGATTCGCCACCTTCGGCCCCTTCCACCAGGCCGATCCGCAACGGCTGCTTCAGGAGATCGCCGTCGATGTGACCGCGGTGGCCGACATCAGCCGCGCCTTCATCGACCGGCTGCGTACGGCCGGGCGCGGGGTACTGGTCAACGTGGCGAGCATGGCCGCCTATCAACCCAATCCCCGCATGGCGCTCTACGGCGCGACCAAGGCGTTCGTGCTCAGCCTCACCGAGGCGCTGTGGGAAGAGTCGCGCGGCACCGGCCTGCGGGTGCTGGCGCTGTCCCCCGGCGCCACCCGCACCGAGTTCTTCGACGTCGTGGGCACCATGCGGGCCGCCGGAGGGTCCAGACTCGCCGCGCCCTCCGACGTCGTCCGCACCGCACTGGCCGCCCTGGACCGCAGGAACCCCCCGCCCAGCGTCATCGCAGGACGCCTCAACCGGGTCATGGCGACCCTCTCCCGCCGTCTGGCCACCCGCCGTCAGGTCATCCGGACCATCGGCCGCCTCACCGCCGAGCGGGCATAAGGCCGACAGGCGAAGAGCCGCAGGGCCGCCTCCAGGAGCTGCGTCCGGCCGACCATGAGCCTCACGCTCCGCCCGGTACGCAGACTCCCCGCCCGCCTCGCGGTCCCGCTCTTCCGGCGCTTCCGCTGGAACCGCTACCAGCGCCCGTCCCGCTCCTCCCCCAGGGCACTCCGCCTGGAGGAGAAGCGGGTCGGCCGGCCCTCGCCGCCGGTCAGGCGGGCTTGGTGCGGTTGAGGAAGGCGAGCATGGCCTCGCGCGCCTCCTCGGAGGCGAACAGGCGGGCCGAGAGGGCCGCCATCTCGTCGGCGCCCGCGTCGATGTGCTCGAGGAGCGCCTTGTTGAGCAGCCTCTTGGTCTCGCGCAGGCCCTGGGGGTGGCCCTTGGCGAAGGAGGCGCAGATGTCGGCGATCTCGTCGTCGAGTTCGCCCTCCGGGGTCGTCCAGGTGACCAGGCCGTCGTCTGCGGCCTCCAGGCCGGTGAAGACGGAGCCTGAGAGGAACGTCATGGCGGCGGACCGCGAGTGCATGCGGGGCAGCAGCACCAGGGAGATGACGGCCGGGGCCAGGCCCAGGCGGACCTCGGTCAGCGCGAAGGTGGCGTCGTCGGAGGCGATGGCGACGTCGCAGGCGCCGACGATGCCGATGCCTCCGGCGCGGACGGCTCCGGCGACCCGCGCCACGACGGGCTTGTCGAGGGTGACGATCCGGCGCAGCAGGGAGATCAGGCCGCGGGCGCCCTCCTCCATGCTCCCGCCCGCGGCCTCCGACAGGTCGGCGCCCGAGCAGAACACCGGGCCCTCCTGGCGGATGACCACGACGCGGACGTCCGGGTCGGCCTCGGCCCGGTCCAGGCCCGCCGCCAGCTCCGTGACGAGCCGCCGGGAGAGGGCGTTGCGGTTGTGCGGGCTGTCCAGCACGAGGGTGGCGACCGCGTCAGCGGCGGAGTAGTGCACGAGCTCGTCGGCCATGGGATTCCTTCCGGACGGAGCCGCGGGTCAGTAGCTCTTGGGCAGGCCGAGGCTGTGCATGGCCACGAAGTTGAGGATCATCTCGCGGGAGACGGGGGCGATGCGGCCCAGCCGCGCGGCCAGGAGGATCGTGCCGAGGCCGTACTCCGAGGCGAGCCCGTTGCCGCCGTGGGTGTGCACGGCGACGTCGGTGGCGTTGCAGGCGAGCTCACCGGCGGCGTACTTGGCCATGTTGGCGTATTCCCCCGCCGCGAAGTCGTCGCCCGCGTCGTACAGCGCCGCGGCCTTCTGGGTCAGCAGCTTCGCCTGCTCCAGCTCGATCTTGATCTTCGCCAGGGGGTGCGCGACGGCCTGGTGGGCGCCGATGACCTCCTTCCAGACCTGGCGCGTCTTGGCGTACTCCACGGCCTTGTCCAGCGCGTAGCGCGCCATGCCGATGGAGAAGGCCGCGCCCATGATGCGCTCGGGGTTGAGCCCGGCGAAGAGCTGGCCGAGCCCGGCGTCCTCGTGGCCGACGAGGGCCTCGGCGGGCAGGCTCACCTCGTCGAGGAACAGGTTGAACTGCTTCTCGGGCGAGACGATGTCCATCGGGATGTGCTGGTACTCCAGGCCCGGGGCGTCGGTGGGCACCAGGAACAGGGCGGGCTTGAGCTTGCCCGTCCGCGCGTCCTCGGTGCGGGCCACGACGAGCACCGTCTGCGCCTCGTCGACGCCGGAGATGTAGGTCTTGCGGCCGGTGAGCAGCCACCGGTCGCCGTCGCGCCGCGCGGTCGTGGTGATCCGGTGGGAGTTGGAGCCGGCGTCGGGCTCGGTGATGGCGAACGCCGCGGTGGTGGTGCCGTCGGCGATGCCGGGCAGCCACTGCCGCTTCTGCTCCTCGGTGCCGCACCGCGCGAGGATCGTGCCGACGATCGCGGGCGAGACCACCATGAGCAGCAGCGGGGCCCCGGCCGCGGCGGCCTCCTCCAGGACGGCCGACAGGTCGGCGATACCGCCGCCTCCGCCGCCGTACTCCTCGGGGATGGAGACGCCGAGGTAGCCGTTCCGGCCCATGTCCCGCCACAGCTCGGTGGTCTTCTCGCCGGACCTCGACTTGGCCTCGATGTACTCGCGGCCGTAGGAGGCGGCGAGTTTGCGCACCGCCTCGCGCAGGGCGAGCCGCTCTTCGGGTTCGGTGAACATCGTCGTCATGCGTCCTCCTCGACTCGCGCCAGCACGTCTCCGGCGGAGACCTGCCGTCCCACCTGTACTTCGATCGCGGCCACCACGCCGTCGGCGGGCGCGGTGACGTTGTGCTGCATCTTCATCGCCTCCAGGACGAGGACGACCTGTCCGGCGGTGACGGTGTCGCCGGCCTGCGCGTGCACCGCGACGACGCTGCCGGGCATCGGCGCCAGCAGCGATCCGGCCGCGACCTGGGCGGCGGGGTCGGTGAAGCGCGGCTGCCGGACCAGGGGCAGGTGGCCGAGGACGGAGTCGACCTCGCACCGGTCGCCGTGGAGCCGCACGGTGAAGGGGCGCCGGACGCCGTCGTGCTCCAGAACCACCGCGTCGTCCCGTACTTCGACCACGCGGATCTCGCCGTCCGCCGACGTGTAGCCGTCGCGTCCGCCGTACCACTCGACGGTCAGCCGGTCGAAGACGGTGCGCTGCGGCTGCGTGACCACGTTGCGCCAGGCTGCGGGGATGCCGCGCTGGACGGGCGAGCGGTGTCTGCGCGCCTCGGCGTCGGCCACCGCGGCGGCCAGGCCGGCGAGCCGCAGCCCCTGCTCGTCGTACCCGTTGCGGGTGAGCACGGCCAGATCGGCGCCGTCGAGGTACGTCGTGTGCGCCTTTCCGGCGGTGAAGACCGGGTCGCGCAGCAGGTTCACCAGCAGGTCGCGGTTGGTGAGGACGCCGTGGACGATCGTCCGCTCCAGCGCGCCGGCCAGGCGGCGCAGTGCCTGCTCGCGGGTGGGCCCCCACGCGATCACCTTGGCGGCCATCGCGTCGTAGAAGGTGCCGATCTCCGTGCCCGCCTCGACGCCGCTGTCCAGGCGGATGCCGTACGACGCGGGGTTGTCGAAGCGCGCCGTGACGCCGGGGACGTCGAACGCGGTGAGCGTCCCGCTCTGCGGCTGGTAGCCCTCGGCCGGGTCCTCGGCGTAGAGCCGCACCTCGACGGCGTGGCCTCGGGGTTCCGGCGGGCCCGCGGGGAGCAGGTCGGCCAGCGCCTCGCCTTCGGCGACCGCGATCTGCAGGGCGACGAGGTCGAGGCCGGTCACGCATTCGGTCACGGGGTGCTCGACCTGAAGGCGCGTGTTCATTTCCAGGAAGAAGAACCGGTCGCCGTCGAGGAGGAACTCGACCGTCCCGGCGCCGACGTATCCGATCGCCTCGCCCGCGGTGCGTGCCGCCTCGTGCAGCGCCGCGCGGACGGCGTCGGCGATGCCGGGGGCGGGCGCCTCCTCGATGACCTTCTGGTGGCGGCGCTGCAGCGAGCAGTCGCGGTCGCCGAGGACCGCGACCGCCCCGTGGGCGTCGCCGAGGATCTGCACCTCGACGTGGCGGCCGCGCTCGACGTACGGCTCGCAGAAGACGGTCGGGTCGCCGAAGGCGCTGGCCGCTTCGTTCGAGGCCAGTCGGACGGCCTCCGCCAGGTCCGCCATCGCGTGGACGACCCGCATGCCGCGGCCTCCGCCGCCGCTGCTCGCCTTGACCAGGACGGGCAGGTCGGCCTCGGTGATGGCGGCCGGGTCGAGCTCGGCCAGCACGGGGACGCCCGCGTCCGCCATGAGCCGCTTGGCCTCCACCTTGGTGGCCATCGCGTCCATCGCCTGCGGGGTCGGGCCGATCCAGGTGAGGCCGTTCTTGATGACGGCGCGGGCGAACTCGGCGTTCTCCGACAGGAACCCGTAGCCGGGGTGGATCGCGTCCGCGCCGCTGCGGACGGCGGCGGCCAGGACGCGGTCGGCGTCGAGGTAGGTCTGCGCCGGGGTGTCGCCGGGCAGGAGCACGGCGAGGTCGGCGTCGGCCGCGAACGGAGCCGCGGCGTCGGCGTCGGAGTGCACCGCCACGGTCCGGATGCCGAGCGTGCGGCAGGTGCGGAAGACGCGGCGGGCGATCTCGCCGCGGTTGGCGACGAGGAGACGGGTGATGGTCATCTCGGCCTCACATCCGGAAGACGCCGTAGCGCGTGGTGCCCTCGTAGGGCGCGGAGTCGATGACGGAAAGGCAGATGCCCAGGACGGTGCGGGTGTCGCGCGGGTCGATGATCCCGTCGTCGTAGAGCATCCCGGAGAGCACGAACGGCAGGCTCTGCTCCTCGACCATCGACTCGACCATGCTCCGCATCCCGGCGTCGGCCTCCTCGTCGAAGGGCAGGCCGCGGGACTCGGCGGCGGCGCGCGAGACGATGGAGAGCACGCCCGCGAGCTGCTGCGGGCCCATGACCGCCGACTTGGCGTTGGGCCAGGTGAACAGGAAGCGCGGGTCGTAGGCGCGGCCGTTCATGCCGTAGTTGCCCGCGCCGTAGGAGGCGCCGATCAGCACCGACAGGTGCGGGACCGTCGAGTTGGAGACGGCGTTGATCATCGCGGCGCCGTGCTTGATGATCCCGCCCTGCTCGTACTCGGCGCCGACCATGTAGCCGGTGGTGTTGTGGAGGAAGAGCAGCGGGGTGTCGGACTGGTTGGCCAGCTGGATGAACTGCGCCGCCTTCTGCGCCTCCTCGCTGAACAGGACACCCTGGGCGTTGGCGAGGATGCCGATGGGACGGCCGTGGATCCGCGCCCAGCCGGTGACCAGCGAGGGTCCGTAAAGCGGCTTGAACTCGTCGAACGGCACTTCGTTGCCGGCGCTCACGCCGTCGACGATGCGGACGATGACGTCGCGCGGGTCGAACGGCTCCTTCAGGTCGGTCGGGATCAGGTCGAGGAGAGTTTCCGGAGGCTGGACCGGCTCGGCGTACCCTGCGGGCTCGGGCCGTGCCTTGCGCCGGTTGAGCCGCGCCACGATGCGGCGGCCGATGCGGATGGCGTCGTGCTCGTCCTCGGCCAGGTAGTCGGCGAGGCCGGAGGTGCGGGCGTGCATCTCCGCGCCGCCGAGGGTCTCGTCGTCGGACTCCTCGCCGGTGGCCATCTTCACCAGAGGCGGACCGGCCAGGAAGACCTTGGCCTGCTCCCGGACCATCACCGTGTAGTCCGACAGGCCCGGCACGTAGGCGCCTCCGGCGGTGGAGTTGCCGAAGACCAGTGCGATCGTCGGCTGCCTGCGGGCGCTGGCGCGGGTGAGGTCGCGGAACAGCCTGCCGCCGGGGATGAAGATCTCCTTCTGGGTGGGCAGGTCCGCGCCGCCGGACTCCACCAGCGAGATCGTGGGCAGCCCGTTCTCCTCGGCGATCTGCGAGGCCCGGAAGAGCTTGCGCAGCGTCCAGGGGTTGGAGGCTCCGCCCTTCACGGTCGGGTCGTTGGCGGTGATCACGCACTCCACGCCCTCGACCACGCCGATGCCGCAGACCACGCTGGCGCCGACGGTGAAGTCCGAGCCCCACCCGGCCAGCGGGGAGAGCTCCAGGAACGCCGATCCCTCGTCGACCAGCAGCTCGATGCGCTCGCGGGGCAGCAACTTGCCGCGCCCGCGGTGGCGGGCGGCGTACTTCTCCCCGCCGCCCGCCGCGGCCTTGGCGTGCTCGGCGTCGAGCTCGGCGAGCTTGGCCAGCATCGCCTCCCGCCGTGCCTCCCCGGTCATGAGGTGTATCCCAGCAGTTTGGCCGCGAGGTCGGTGAGCACCTCGGTCGCGCCTCCGCCGATCGGGAGGATCCGGGCGTCGCGGTAGTGCCGCTCCACCTCGGTCCCGTGCATGTAGCCCGTTCCCCCGTGCAGCTGGACGGCCTCGTCGCAGACGTACGTGGCGCACTCGACGGCGGTCTGCTTGGCCAGGCACGCCTCGGCGATGACCTCGGCGCCGGTGTTCCCGGCGACGTGCTCGGCGACGACCGCGTGCGTGTAGGCCTTGGCGACCTCCACCCGCCGGTGCATCTCGACGAGCTTGTGGCGGACGACCTGGCGTTTGATCAGCGGTTCACCGAAGGTGCTGCGCCGCCGGCAGTACTCGGCGGTGAGGGCGAGCGACCGGGCGGCGATGCCGTAGGCGTGCACGGCGAGGCCGATCCGCTCCACGACGAACTGCTCGGCGATGTAGAGGAACCCGGCGTTCTCCGCGCCGACCAGGTTCGCCGCCGGGACGCGCACGTCCACGAAGGACAGCTCGGCGGTGTCGGAGCAGTGCCAGCCCATCTTGGCCAGCGAGCGGTCGACGGTGAAGCCGGGGGTGTCCTTGTCGATGACCAGCAGGCTGATGCCGCCGGAGCCCGGACCGCCGGTGCGGACGGCGGTGGTGACGAAGTCGGCGCGCACGCCGGAGGTGATGAAGGTCTTGGACCCGTTGACGACGTAGTGGTCGCCGTCGCGCACCGCCGTGGTGCGCAGGCCGCCGACGTCGGACCCGCCGTCGGGCTCGGTGATGCCGAGCGCGCCGATCTTCTCCCCCGCCAGTGTCGGGCGGACGTAGCGGTCGACGAGTTCGGGCGTGCCGTGGGCGGCGATGTGGGGAAGCGCGATGCCGTGGGTGAACAGGGCGGCCATCAGGCCCGAGGACGCGCCTTCGGCGAGCATCCCCTCGTCGAGCGCCACCTTGTCCGCGAGCGTGCCGCCCTCGCCGCCGGCCTCCTCGGGGAAGCCGATGCCCAGCACCCCCTGCTTGGCCGCGGCCAGGTGCAGCGAGCGGGGGATCTCGCCGGAGTCCTCCCACCCTTGCAGGCGGGGGGTGATCTCGCGGCGGGCGAACTCCGCGCCGAGCTCGAAGAGTGCTTGCCGTTCCGGGTTCACAGGAGGTCCTCTCTGATGTCCACGAGGCGGGAGCGCACCCACTCCCCCAGTGCCTTGGCCTGCGGGTCGAAGCGGGTCGAAGCCGCGACTCCCTGGCCGAGCAGCCCCCGGAACAGCACGTTCACCGCACCGAGGCCGGGTAGCGCGTACACGTCGACGTCCTTGTCCGCGGCCTCGGGGACGAGTTCGCGGACCTTTCCGGGGCTCATCAGCCCGATGAGCCAGGCGATCCGCCGCTCGCGCAGGGGGGAGCCGTCGTCGGCCACCCACAGGCCGAGGTTGGCGTCGCCGCCCTTGTCGCCGGACCGGGCGTGCACGAAAGTGCCGAGCGGCAGCCTGCGGGTCGGGACGTCCGGTTCCGCGGCGTCCGGCTCGGGGCGGCGGCCCGCGTCCTTCACTTCTGCAGGGCCGAACACGACCGGGTCGGGGATCGCCTCGCGCGTCCCGTCCGCGTGGACGACGGTCTGCCGTACCGCCGAGCGGTCGACGTACTCGGGCCGGTAGACGCCGTAAGGCGAGGGCGACGGGGGCGGCCCGGTCATGGTGAAGCCGGGGTAGGAGGCCAGGGCGAGCTCGACCGCGGCGGCGGTGAACGCCTTGCCCACCGGCTCCTGCGCGGCGTCCATCACGGTGCAGCGCAGCAGGGTGGACGCGCCTTCCTCGGTGTCGGCGTCGGGGGCGGGGAGCCCGCCGCGCGTCCAGGTGACCGAGGAGGCGGTGAGCCGGGGGGCGAGCTGCGCGCGGACCCACTCCTCCTTCGCCTCCAGGTCGAGCCCGGTGAGCACGAACTCCACGGTGTTGCGCCAGCCTCCGAGCTCGTTGAGGCAGACCTTGAGCCGCTCCGGCGGCGGGGCCCCGCGCGTCCCGGAGACCAGCACCCGGTCGCGTCCCTCCCGCGTGAGCCGCACGGTGTCGAGCAGCGCGGTGGCGTCGGGGTTGAGGTAGCGCGCCGACTGGATCTCGTAGACCAGCTGGGCGGTGACGGTGTCGACGGTGACCGCGCCGCCGGTGCCCTCGTGCTTGGTGATGACGCTCGAACCGTCGGCGGCGAGCTCGGCGATCGGGAAGCCCAGCGGCCTGCCCAGGTCGGCGCCCTGCTCGGCGAGCTTCCGGAAGCCGGAGAAGTTGCCGCCGGTGGCCTGGGTGCCGCACTCGATGATGTGGCCGGCGACGACCGCGCCCGCCAGCTCGTCGTAGGAGGTCTCCGTCCACCCGAAGTGCGCGGCGGCCGGGCCGACGACGAGCGAGGCGTCGGTGACGCGGCCGGTGACCACGATGTCGGCGCCCTTGCGCAGGGCGGCGGCGATGCCGAAGGCGCCGAGGTAGGCGTTGGCGGTCAGCGCGCCCGCGAAACCGAGGTGCTTGACGTCGTCGCCCTCGACGTACGCGATCGCCGGATCGAGGCCCAGCCCCTTGGCGATCTCGCTCAGCCGTCCGGCGAGGGCCGCGGGGTTGAGGCCGCCGGCATTGCTGACGATCTTCACTCCGCGTTCGAGCGCCAGGCCGAGGCAGTCCTCCACCTGCCGCGCGAACGTGCGGGCATAGCCCAGATCGGGCGACTTCAGCGCGTCCCTGCCGAGGATGAGCATGGTGAGCTCGGCGAGGTAGTCGCCGGTGAGCACATCGAGGTGCCCGCCCTCCAGCATCTCGCGCATCGCCGACATGCGGTCGCCGTAGAACCCCGAGCAGTTCCCGACGCGGTAACGTCCGCTCATCCCCGCAGCTCCTTCAGCTCGTGGTCGAGGGTGACCGCCCAGCGGTCGAGGATGCGCCGCCGCCGCGCGGAGTCGTCGGTCAGCGTGTTGGCCAGCCCCAGCCCCCGGACGAGGTCGAGGGTCGCCTGGACGAGCTCCCGCACGCCGGGCACCGACTCGTCCACCCCCAGCGCCTCCACGGTCAGCCGGTGCACGCCGCTCCCGATCCGGTGCTCCAGCTGGATGACCGCGGCGTGCAGCGCCTCATCGCTGCGAGCCGCCACCCACAGCTCCAGCGCCGCCACATAGAGGTCACTGGAGAACTGCTCTCCGAGAATGTGCACGACCCGCCGCACCCGGTCCGGCCCGTCCCCCAGCCCGGTGATGGCGGCCCGGTACGCCTCCCCCCGCGACTCCCACAGATGCTCGATCGCGGCGAGCACCAGGTGGTTCTTGGTCGGAAAGTGGTGCAGCTGGGCGCCCCGGCTGACTCCGGCCCGCTCGGACACGAGCACCGTGGAGGTGCCGCTCCAGCCGTAGTCGACCAGGCACGCGACCGTGGCGTCGAGAAGCCGCTGCCGCATGCTCTGCGACCGCTCCTCCTGCGACACCCGGCCCGTCGCGGTGGATGGCATGCGCCCACCCTGCCCCTTGAGAAACAAACAGTCAAGACTGACTTTTACTGATTCGCCCACCCCCCCATGGCCACGTTCCGCCATCGGCCCCAAGACGACCTCCCCGCGACCGCGCTCTCCTCTGGGCGCGGGCGGAGAGCTGTTGACGGTGCCCGTCCATGAGAACTAGATTCCGAAACGTCATTCCGCGTAGCGGAACTTGGTGCGTCTTTCGGGTGGCGTGTCGACGGCGGCGGGTGAGTGAAGGGATCCGGGATGGGGAGCGGGCATGATGTGGTCGTCGTCGGAGCGGGGCTCGCGGGGCTGCAGGCGGCGATCTCCCTTCGGGAGGCCGGGGTGGATGTGCTCGTGCTGGAGGCCGCGGAGCGGGTCGGGGGGCGGATCAGGTCGCTGGAGGGGGTCAACGGGGTCGAGGAGGCCGGGGCGGTCAACATCGGGGACGGGTATGCGCGGTTGATCTCCCATGTGAAGGCGGCGGGGCTTGAACGGGAGCCGGTCGCGTACTCCATGCGGGAGCATGCGGTCGTCGTGGACGGGCATGTCGGCACGGCGCTCGATTGGGCGGGGAATCCCGGGAATCCGCTCTCCGGGGAGGAGCGTGCCGTTCCGCCTGCGCTGCTCGTCGCGGGTGCGCTCGCGAAGAACAATCCGTTGGGCGGGCCTCGGGACTGGATGGCGCCGGAGGCGGAGCGCTGGGACGTTCCGCTCACCGACTATCTCCACTCGGTCGGGCTCTCCGGCGAGGCGGTGGCGTTGGCCGATCGGGCGGGGACCTTTGAGACGTTGGGGGGCACCTCGGCGTTGGCCATGCTCCGGGCGGTGCAGCGGGCGTCGCGGCATTCGCCGCAGACGTCGAACATCGTCGGGGGTAATGCGCGGTTGCCCGAGTCGATGGCCGCTCGGCTGGGCGGGAGCGTGCGGGTGCGGAGTGCGGTGACGGCGGTCCGCGAGAGCGGGGATCTGATGGTCGTGGAGCTGGCGGACGGGGAGCAGATCACCGCGGGGCATGTGATCGTCGCGGTGCCGTTCTCCGTGCTGCGGGCTTGGAGCGCGCTGCCCGCGTTGCCGGGGGTGGTGTCTCGGCTGATCGATGAGCTGCCCTATCCGGCGTTGACCAAGTATCACCTGGTGGCGCGCCGGCCGTTCTGGGAGGAGGACGGGCTGCCTCACGCCATGTGGACGACCAGCCGGATTCAGCGGCTGCTGCCTTGGCGGCTGGCGGCCGATGGTCCCAGTGCGCTGGCCGTCTGGGTCACCGGGCGTGAGGCCCGGGTGCTCGACGGGCTCGATGAGCGGGAGCAGCGGGACATCGTCCTCGGGGAGCTCGGCCGTGTGCGGCCTGCGGCGGTCGGGGCCGTCGAGATCACCCGGATCGTTTCCTGGGGGCGTGAGCCGTGGGCCGGCGGGGCCTGGGCCATGCCGCTTCCCGGGCAGATGGCGGCGCTCGCGGCGGCCGTCGAGGCCGACACCGGGCGTGTCCAGTTCGCCGGGGAGCATCTGAGCGTGGAGGACAGCGGGATGGAGGGTGCGCTGGAGTCCGGGGAACGTGCCGCGGGCCGCGTCCTCGCCCGGCTCGGCTCCGGCTGAGGGGCCGGAACGGTGGAGGGGCACGCCCGTCGTCGCGGACGTGCCCCTTCGGCGGGTCGGCCGGTCAGGCCCAGCGGGAGCGGCCCTTCAGGTAGTCGCCGGCGTCCTTCAGGCTCGTCGGCTGGTAGGGGGTGTAGAGACCGGGTTCGAAGCGGCTCTGGTAGCCGTCGAAGATCTCCCGGTACAGGTCCCAGTGGATGTCCGGCTGGCGGTGGCGGGCGCGGAACGCCGCGATGGGGATCTGGCCGAGGATGAGCTTCTCGAACTTGCTGTCCGCCGCGGCGATGGCGTTGCCGTCGGGACCGTAGATGGCGCTGCCGCCGGCGCCGGTGTCCTCGAAGAAGGGGGACTCGGCGGCGAGCACCGAGTTGTTGACGATCGCGCAGTACGCCCGGTTGTGCAGGGCGGAGGCGCGGACGTCGATCTCGGAGAAGCTGCCGCTGGCGGTGCGCAGGAAGACCTCGGCGCCCTTGATGGCCGCGGCACGGAACAGCTCGGGCTCCAGCTGGGTGGAGGACATGGAGATGTTGCCCAGCGGGGTGCGGGCCACCGGGACCACCGCGTCCCTGCCGTACTTCTCGACGTACTCGTCGAGCACGTCGTAGACGGTGGTGGTGAACAGCTCCTGCCCCTCGAAGATGCCCTTGACGTTGCGCGCCTTCCAGTGCTTGGCCACGATCTCGCCGTCGGGGCCGATCAGCGTGGTGATGCTGAGCACGTGGCCCGGCCAGTCGGGGTCGCGCACGTAGGCGCCGAACGCGATGTGGCAGCCGTACTCCCGGGCCTTGGCGGAGATCAGCTCGGTCTCCTCGCCGGGGATCTCGATGCAGCGGCTCTCCGCCTCGGCCTTGGTCCAGTGGTCCCATCCGCTGATCGGGAACTCGTGGAAGAACAGCAGGTCGGGCCGGGGCCCGAAGCCGATGTGGAACGAGTTGTCGATCAGGTGCAGCATGTGGTCGAGGTTGGCCTTCATGCCGGACGGGTCCGGGGTCGGGTGCACCCGGGACTGCACGACGCCCAGGGTCCAGACGTCCTTGGCCAGCGGCGCGGTGGCGTAGCGGCCGTCGGCCTGCTGGGTGTGGGCGGAGTTCATCGGTTCACATCTCCTTGTCGGTGGGTTCGGCGGGGTCAGTGGAGTTCGTCCGCGCGGAGGCAGGCGACCAGGCGGCCGTCCTCCTCCCGCCGCAGCGGCGGTTCCGCGGCCGAGCAGGCGTCGACGGCCAGGGGGCAGCGCGTGTGGAAGCGGCAGCCGGGCGGCGGGGAGACCGCGGAGGGCACCTCTCCCGTCAGCGGCGTCCCGGACCTGCGGTCGAGTCCGGGCACGGCGGCGAGCAGCGCCCGCGTGTACGGGTGGCGGGGGTCGTCGAACACCTGCTCGGCCGGGCCCGTCTCGACGAACCTGCCGAGGTACATGACCGCGACGTCGTCGGCCAGGTGCCGGGCGATGTCGATCTCGTGGGTGATGAGCACGTAGCTGAGCCCGAGGCGCCGCTTCAGGTCGAGCAGCAGGTTGACCAGCAGCGCCTTGACGCTGACGTCGAGGCTGGCGGTCGGCTCGTCCAGGACGAGGACCCGCGGTTCGACGGCCAGCGCCCGGGCGACGGTGACGCGCTGCAGCTCGCCGCCGCTCACCCCGCCCGGCCGCCGGTCGAGGTACTCCTCGGTGAGGCCGACCAGCTCCAGCAGTTCGCGGACCCGTGCCGCCCGCGCGGCTCTGCCCGGGTGCAGCCCGTGCACGGCCAGCGGCTGCTCCAGCGCGTGGCGGATGCTCTTGCGCCGGTTCAGCGCCGACCAGGGGTTCTGCGAGACGAGCTGGATCGCGCGCCGGTCCACGCCGTCGCGGCCCTGGACGAGGATCCGGCCCCCGGTCGGATCGGCCAGCCGGACCAGCATCCGGGCGATCGTGGACTTGCCGCAGCCCGACTCCCCGATGATCGACAGGGTGCGGCCCTCGGGCACCTCGAACGAGACGCCGTCGACGGCGTGCACCACCCGGTCGCCGCCGCGGCCGGACCTGATCCGGTAGTGCTTCTCCAGGTCCTCCACCGTTACCGCGTTCATATCTCCTCCTCCGCCCGGTGGCAGCGCACCAGCGCGTCCCCCACCGGGCGCGCCTCCGGACGCTCCCGGTGGCAGCGGTCGATGACGGCGGCGCAGCGCGGGGCGAACGGGCAGCCGGCAAGCCGGTTGGCGCCGGTGACCGAGCCCGGGATGGTGCGCAGCGGCTCGCCTCTGCGGCCCCTCCCCGGGACCGCCTCCAGCAGCGCCCGCGTGTACGGGTGCCGGGGGGTCTCCAGCACCGAGCGGGCCGGGGCGAGCTCCACCAGCAGCCCCGCGTACATGACGCCGATCCGGTCGCTGACCTGCGAGATCACCCCGAGGTCGTGGGTGACGAACACCATCGACAGGCCGGTCCGCTCGCGCAGCTCCAGCAGCAGCCTCAGCACCTGCGCCTGCACGGTGGCGTCGAGCGTCGTGGTCGGCTCGTCGGCGAGCAGCAGGTCGGGCTGCTTGCCCAGGGCCGCCACGGCGATGAGCAGCCGCTGGAGCTGCCCGCCGGAGAACTCGAACGGGTGGCCGTCCAGCCGGTCGAGCACGGTGCCCAGCCCGACGCCGGTGAGCAGCTCCCGGAGCTCGCCGTCGCCGATGTCGCCGAGGTGCCAGCGCAGCTGGCGGCCGACGGAGGTGGACGGGGACAGCGAGGTCATCGGCCGCTGCGGGATGAGCCCGATGCGCTCGCCGCGCAGCCGCCGCATGCCGTCCTCCTTCAGGGACACCAGGTCGGCGCCGGCGAAGCCGATGCGGCCGCCGGTGATCTCGGCGTTGCGCGGCAGCATGCGCATCAGCGCCGTGAGCAGGGTGCTCTTGCCCGATCCCGACTCCCCGACCAGCCCGAGGACCTCGCCTCGCGCCAGGTCGAACGAGACCTCCCGCACCGCGGGCACCCCGCCGCTCCTGGTGCGGAACGTGACGGCGAGGTCCCGCACGGACAGCAGCGGGCCCCCCGCCGGGGCCGGCGAAGCGGCCCCGGCGGTCTTCTGCCTGGCGAACATCAGTAGGTCCGCGCCGAGGGCAGCGAGAGGCGGCTGACTCCCATGACCTTCTCGTCGAGGGTCTCGATCTCCTTGCGCTGGGCCACGACGAGCCGGGGGTAGACCGGCGGCATCATGATCGCGTCGGCGGCGAGGAGGCCGTTGATCTTCTTGCAGACCTCGGCCCGCTCCGCGTCGTCGGAGGTGGCCCACGCCTGGGCGAGCAGCCCGTCCACCTCCTCGTTCTTGTAGCCGAAGTTGAGCGGGTACTTGGAGCTCATCGTGGTGAGCAGCGTGAAGGCGGTGCGCCCGCCGCCGAAACCGCTCTCGAACGACGTCATCGCCATCTCGTACTTGCCGGTCGCCCAGTTCTTGACCCACGGGCTGAAGTCGAGGACCTCCAGGGTGCACTCGATGCCGGCCTGCTTCCAGCCCTCGGCGAGCACCTGGCCGATGTTCTTCATCAGCGAGTCGCTGGTCACCATCAGGGTGAACTTCAGCGAGGGCTTCCCCGCCTCGGCCAGCAGCGCCTTGGCCTTCGCGATGTCGGGAGCCTCGCCGTAGATCTGCAGCGCGGCGTCGTGCCCCTCGACCGAGGGGCCGATCGGCCCCTGGGCGATCTGCGCGTTCCCGGAGTAGACGATGTCGCGGACGCCCTTGCGGTCCATGGCGTACGCGAGCGCCTGGCGCACCTTCACGTCGTCGAACGGCGCCTTGTTCGTCACGAAGTAGGTGATGAGGTCGCTGGGCGCGTCGACCTCGTGCACCTTGACGGCGCTGTCCCTCTTGAGCAGCTCGACGCTCTCGGGAGCGACGTCCGTCATGATCTGGATCTTGCCCTCGCGCAGGTTGACCATCCGGGTCGCCGGGTCGGGGATCGCCTGGAAGACCAGGGTGGCGATCGCGGGCTTGGCCCCGTGGTAGGCGTCGTTGCGCACCAGCGAGACCTCGCTGCCCTGGGTCACCTTCTCCAGCTTGAAGGGGCCGGTGCCCATGGTGGTGTCGGTGCGCTCGACGAAGTCCTTGTGCACGATGGGCAGGTTGGTGAGGTGGGAGCGGAGCACGCCGAACTTCGTGGTCAGCTCGATCTTCACGGTCTGCGCGTCGACCGCCTTGGCCTCCTTGATGTAGCCGACGAAGAACGAGGTCCAGTCGCTCGTGCTCTTGGGGTCGCTGACGAAGCCGATCGTGGCCACGACGTCGTCGGCGGTGAGCGGGTCGCCGTTGTGGTGGACGACGCCCTTCTTGAGCTTGATCGTCCAGGTCAGGCCGTCCTCGGAGACCTCCGGCTCGCCGTCGGCCAGCAGCGGGACCGAGCGCAGATCGGCGTCGTAGGTGTAGAGGGACTCCACGACCGGGTCGAGGACCCAGTGCACCCGCTTGGAGGTGTTGGTGAGCGGGTTCATGTAGTCGGAGATCGACAGGACGCCGAACGTGACCTTCTCGGGCGTGGCCCCCTTCGCGGCGGGGGCGTCGTCCGTCCCGCAGGCGGTCATCGCGAGCGCCCCGGCGGTGAGCACGCCGGTGAGCGTGAGGAAGCGGCGGCGGTCCATCGTGGCGCGGGAGATGTCGGTCATCGGGTCTTCCTTAGGGTTCGGGGGGATGTGACTCAGTGGCGGGCGTCGGCGTCGAGGGCGTCGCCGAGCCCGTCGCCGAGGAGGTTGAAGCCGATCGTGGCAATGAGGATGACCAGTCCGGGGATGATCGAGTACCACCACGCGCCGAGCAGCATGTAGCTCGTGGCGTCGCCGAGGATGTTGCCCAGGCTGGGCCGGGGCGGCTGGATCCCCAGGCCGAGGAAGCTCAGGGCGCTCTCGGCGAAGATGGCGACGCCGATCCACAGGAACGCCTGGACCAGGACGGGCGGGAGCACGTTGGGCAGGATCTCGCCGCCGATGATGCGCCGGCGGGGGACGCCGACCACGCGCAGCGCGTCCACGTAGTCCTCCTGCACCTCCACGAGGGTCGCCGACCGGGTCACCCGGGCGAAGTACGGGATGAACCCGACGCCCAGCAGCAGGACGACCTTCGTGGTCGAGGTGAGGGTGAGGAAGCCCAGCTCGGTGTCGCCGGTCCCGGTGATGCCGATGACGAACAGGGCGAAGACGAAGAGCGGCAGCGCCTGGAGCGCCTCCAGGATCCGCATGATCACGTCGTCGGGCCAGCGGCCGCCGAAGTATCCGGCGACCAGCCCGGCGGGCACCGCGACCGCCAGGCCGAACCCGACGCCGGCCACCGCCACCAGCAGCGACACCCGCGCGCCCTCGGCGGTGCGGGCGAACAGGTCGCGCTGGAGGTGGTCGGTGCCGAACGGGTGCGCCGCGCTCGGGCCGGCGAGGGTCTCGCCGGTCCTGGCCGTGGCGTCGCCGGTGAACAGCGGGCCGGCCAGGGCCAGCAGGAGGAACAGCAGCAGCAGGACCAGGCCGGTCCAGGTCAGCGCGGACATCCGCGGCGGCCGCAGGCGCACGGCCCACGGCCGGGGGAGCACTCGGGTCATCACCATGTCTAGCGGGCCGTCCCGTTCAGGAACCCGGCGCGTATCCGGGGGTTGAGCACGAAGTAGAGGAGGTCCACGACCAGGTTGGCCACGAGGAACACCGAGGCGGTGACCAGCGTGCAGGCGATGGCCAGCGGGTAGTCGTGCTGGCGGAACGCCCCGACGATGGTCTGGCCGATCCCGGGGATGTTGAACACGTTCTCGATGAGCACGGTGCCGCTGACGAAGACGCCGAGCATGAGCCCGATGACCGTCGCCGTGGGGATGATCGCGTTGCGCAGCGTGATGTCGCGCAGGATGCGCCGCTCGTTCATGCCCATGGCGCGGGCGAAGGAGACGTAGTCGGCCTGCGCGGTCTCGATCATGGACGCCCGCAGGGTGCGGGCGATGATCGCGCCGGAGCCCAGTCCCAGGGCGAAGGCGGGCAGCACCACGCTGCGCAGGTTCTCCCAGGGATCCTCGGTGAACGGCACCCAGCCGCTGGAGGGCAGGACCCCCCTGATGGAGAGCCCGAAGACCACGACCAGGACCAGCGCCAGCCAGAAGCTCGGGATGGAGAGCGCGATGACGCTGACCACGCGGACGAACCCGTCGGTGAACGAGTCGCGCTTGCGGGCGGCCAGCGCGCCGGCGGCCAGGCCGACCGCGATCCAGAAGACGAACGCGGCGAGGCTGAGTTCGAGGGTGACGGGCAGCCGCTCTCCGATGATGGCGCTCACCGGCCGGTCGCTGAAGAGCGAGTTGCCGAGGTCGCCGGAGAGGAGGTTGCCGAGGAACTTGGCGTACTGCACCCAGATGGGCTGGTCGAGGCCGAAGCGGTGCTCGACCTCCGCGCGCTTCTCCGGGGTCGGGTTCATCCCGAGGTAGGCGTCGACCGGACCGCCGGGCGCGGCGCGGAGCATGAAGAAGACGAGGGTCAGGACGATGAGCAGGACCAGCGCGAGACCGGCGACTCTACGTCCGACATACCGAAGCATCCCGGGTCCTCATTTGCGTGATGGGCACCGCCGGCCGGGGGAGGCGGCGGGTGCGCGGGGGGTACGGGTGGAGCGGGGCGCCGTCCCCCGGGACCGGGGCCCTGGGGGAACAGGCGGATGAGAACCGGCGGGTCGGCGGTCAGGCGACCTTGGTCTCGTTGATGACGGTGCGCTTGACCAGTCGGTCGCCGTCCATCCACTGCCAGGTCCGGCACTTGTGCAGTCCGTCGCGGGAGAGCTGGATCAGCTCGTACAGGTAGTTCGACGGGTCGTTCTTGTACGACCAGGTCAGCACGATCGTCTGGTCGTCCACCTGGCTCATCTCGCCGATGATCCGCTCGGTGTCGAAGTGGCAGACGCCTTCCTCGTCGAGCCTGCCGCCGAAGTCGAACGCCTCCTCCCGGCCGTCCGCCCAGGTGTAGGTGTTGGTCTGGACGATGTCGAACGTTCCGTCCTCCGGGACTCGGCAGTACAGGTGCGAGGCGTGCCGGTCCACGATGGTCCCGTCGGCGTCGATGTGGATGTACTCGCCCCGCCATTCACCGAGGTGCTTGGCGATGATCGGCATCTTCGTGATGGCCGCGCGCATGGGTCCTCCCTGGTCACAGGTGGTCACGGGGGTGTGGTAGCGGCGCCGTTGACAGGGCCGCGGCAGCGACCTTAGCGTGATCCTCATTCCAATGGAACAGCGTTCCGTTACAAGGAACGAAAAAACTCTGAGGATTGCCCTTATGACCCAGGACACACCCCGGCCGCTGATCGAGGGCATCACCGCCGCGATCGTCGGCGTCAGCGACTTCGGCCCCCATCTGGAGCTCTTCACCGGCCGGCTGGGCTACGAGGTCGCGGCCGAGGGCACCGTCCCCGCGGCGGTCGCCGACGCCCTGTGGGGCACGGGCCCGGCCGACCTCGAGGTGATGGCGCTCGCCGCCGCCGGATCCGGGACGGGGCGGATCCACCTCGTCCGGGTGCCCGAGCCGGTCGCGCCCGCCGCCGCCCCGCACAACCTCGACGTCGGCCTGGTCGGCATCGACATGTACGCCCGCGACATCAAGGCCGCGCACGCCGAGCTCGGCGAGGCCGGGTACCCCTGGACCGTCTCCCCCACCACCTACGGCGTCGCGGTGGGCGACCGCGAGGTCGAGGTCACGCAGGGCATCTGCCCCGCGCCGGACGGGACCGTCGTGGTCTTCGTCCAGCCCGCCGCGGTCCGCGGCACCGAGGCGTGGAACGCCGACCCGGAGCGCTCCTACACCGAGCTGACCTCGGTCGTCTGCCACGTCCCCGACGCCGACGCCGAGGTCGCCTTCTGGGGACCCGAGGGGCTGGGCATGGACGTCTGGTACGACGTGGTGTTCACCTCCCCCGGGTTCGACGAGGTCGCCGGACTGCCGGACGGCACCCGGATGCGCCTGGCGTTCCTGGCCGGGGAGAAGACCGCCCGGATCGAGGTCACCTCCGCCGACACCGAGCACCGCGTGGACCGGCGTGCCGCCCAGCGCCCCGCCCGCTCGCTGGGCCACAGCGGCTGGTCCGTGCGCACCCGCGACCTGGCCGCCGCGCTGGAGAGCGTCCGGCGCACCGGCGGGCGGGTGCTCGCCGGGCCGGTCGAGACCGACGACCCGTGGCACGGCCGCGCCGCCGCGGCCGGCGTGGAGACCCCCAACGGCGTCTCGGTCACGCTCTGGCAGCCCCGGGACTGACCGAACCGCCCGTCCCCGCCGCGCGCCGCTCCCCCGAGGCGCGTCGGCCACGGCCTTCCCGAAAGGAACAAGCATGCCCGTCCTCCGTGGAGGCGCACCTCTGTCGATCGCGGGCGGCGTGCGCGAGTTCGCCCGCGCCACCCCCCTGGCGACGGCGGTGATCGACGGCGACCGCGCCCTCACCTACGCCGCCCTCGACGACCGCTCGAACCGCCTGGCCTGCGCCCTGCTCGCCGGGGGCCTCTCCCCCGGCGACCGCGTCGCGGTGCTGCTGGGCAACCGGCTGGAGTATCCGGAGATCGCCGCCGGAATCGCCAAGGCCGGCCTTGTCCTGGTGCCGCTCAACCCGCGCCTCACCCCGTCCGAGGCGCGCTACATCCTGGAGCACTCCGGGGCCCGTGCCGTCGTCCTCGACGACGCCTGCGCCGCCGTCGCGGGGGACGCGATCGAGGAGCTGCGGCTCCCGGCCCTGTCCATCGACGGCGTCCAGGCCGGCCGCTCCTACGAGGAGGCGCTCGCCGCCGCACGGGCGGTGGATCCGGCGGTGCCGGTCGACGAGCTCGACCCGTTCTGCATCACCTACACCTCGGGCACGACCGGACGGCCCAAGGGCGTGCTGATCAGCCACCGCAGCCGCGCCCTCACGTTCTACTGCTCGGCGATGGAGTGGGGCCTGGGCACCGGCCGGACGTCGGTCGCGGTGGCGCCGATGTACCACGGCGCCGGTTTCGCCTTCGGCTACGCCCCCGTCCACACCGGCGGCACGGTGACGATGCTGCGCAAGTGGGACCCCGAGGCGCTGCTCCACCTGGTGGAGCGGGACCGCGCCCGGTCGGTGTTCCTGGTGCCGACGCACGCGCAGATGCTCCGCGCCCTGGACGAGGCGAAGCTCGCCGGCCGCGACCTCTCCAGCCTCGACACGCTCTACTTCAACGCCGCCGCGCTCCCCTGGGCGCTCAAGCAGTGGGTCATGGAGGCGTTCCCCGCCTGCGGCGTGCACGAGCTGTACGGCTCGACGGAGGCGGGCATCATCACCAACCTCCGCCCGGCCGACCAGCACCGCAAGCCCGGCTCGGTGGGCCACGCCTGGTACATGACGGAGCTGCGGGTCGTCGGCCCCGACGGCCGGCCGGCCGGGCCGGGCGAGCCCGGCGAGCTGTTCAGCCGCTCCCCGTTCCTCATGAACGGCTACCACGAGAACGAGGCGGCGACGCGGGAGTGCACCACCGAGGACGGCTTCCTCACCTGCGGCGACATCGTGGTGCGCGACGAGGAGGGCTACGTCCACGTCGTCGACCGCAAGAAGGACATGATCATCTCGGGCGGCCTCAACGTGTACCCGCGCGAGGTCGAGGAGGTGCTGGCCGGGCACTCCGCCGTCGCCGAGGTCGCCGTGACCGGCGCCCCCTCCGAGACCTGGGGCGAGGAGGTCGTGGCCTACGTGGTGCTGCGCGGCGGTGACGGCGGTGACGGCGTGCTCGCCGAGCTCCAGGCGCACTGCCGCGCCGGGCTGGCGGGCTACAAGACGCCGCGGCGCTGGGAGGTCGTCGACGCCCTCCCCCGGAACGCGGCGGGCAAGGTCGTCAAACGTGACCTCAAGCCGAAGTCCGACCCCTTCTGAGGCTTGACCTGGAAACCTCAGACAATTACCTTCGAAGCAACGAAACGGCGTTTCATTTCATGAGACACGGCTTTGAGCCCAGTGGAAGGACATCACAGTGCGCCCCCATGTCGAGCTGATCCAAGAAGACGACTACGTGTGGCACGGCGCCGAGCTCATCAACGGTGAGGGACGCGCCAGCGAGCGCCGCCTGTCGGTGGACGAGGAGGACGGCTCCTCCTCGCTGCGCATCGACTTCCACACCGACTGGGGTCGCGGGCCCGGCATCCACCACGCCAACAGCGAGTACTACGTGCTCGAGGGTTCGATGACCTACGGCGGCCGGAAGATCGGCAAGGGCGGTTACGTCTACGCGCCGAAGGGCGTGCCGACCGACGCGATCACCTTCGCCGAGGGCACCCGGCTCCTGCACTACCGCGAGTACGGCGACGCCGGCTTCGACCGCGTCGACTCCCTGGCCCACCCGAGCTGGGAGGGCGCCCGCGAAGAGGTCATCGTCATCGACAGCGACGCGATGCGGTGGGACGCCGTCCCCAACCCCGGCCCCATGCCCGGCCTCTTCATCAAGTACCTGCACGTGGACCCGGTGACCGGCTTCTACACCCGCCTGGTGCACGCCCAGGAGGGCTGGGCCGACCACCGCCTGGCCCACCACCCCTGCTACGAGGAGGCCTACACCACCCAGGGCCACATGGAGTACAACTTCGGCACCCTGGACCTGGGCACGTACTTCTTCCGCCCCGCGCGGGTGAAGCACGGCCACTTCACCACCATGGAGGGCGGCGCGACCTGGCTGCTGCGCTCCGACGGCGAGCTGCAGAACTGGTACACCCAGAACGAGTGGCTGCGCTGGGGCGGCGAGGCGGTCAACTACGGGCCGGAGGGCGGCCGCATGCGCTGGTCGCAGTCCTCCCACGACCTCGGCTCCGGCCCCACCTGGCGCAGCGAGAAGGACATCGCCGACCTCACCGCCGCGTGGCAGTTCCAGCGCGACCAGGGGCAGCCCGACGCGCGGTACACCCAGCACGGGCAGGGCACCGACCGCAGCATCCTGGCCATCGCCAAGGCGATGGACGCGGCGCGCCTGCAGGGCGGCCACTCCGACGAGCACGGCCACGCGCACGACCACGGCCACGACCACTCGCACGACCACGACCACGAGCACGAGCACGGGCACGGGCACGACGTCCCGGCGCTGGACTGGGGCGCGGACCCCGCGTCGCTGGAGCACGCCGACGAGCGCACCGACTCGGGCGCGCACAACTGGGCGCACGGGCGGGCGTGGAAGCCGGGCGACCACATCCCGGCGCCCATCATCTCCTCCCTGCCGGTCCGCAGCCGCTCGCGCGGACGCTGGGACGGCGACGGCATGTAACCGCCCCCTCCCCTCCTCCGTCAGAAAACCGCGAAAACCGTGGCCGGGCCCTACGGGTCCGGCCACGGCCGTCTCTCCGGGAGCCTCACATGCCCCTCACCCTGTCCGCCGCACCCGCCATGGAGCCCGTCCACGGGCTCAACTCCTACAGCCTGGCGATCCTGCTCCACATCGTGCTCTTCGTCTACTGGCTCGGCAGCGACATCGGCGTCTTCTACTCCAGCAGGTTCATCATGCAGTCCGAGCAGCCGGTGCCGGCCCGCTCGGTGGCCACCAAGATCATGCACGGCGTGGACATGGCGCCGCGGATCTGCCTCGTGCTCTTCCTGCCCAGCGGCGTGACGCTCATGGCGCTGAGCCCGTTCGGCGACGACGTCTTCCCCGGCTGGCTGGTCGCCCTGGCCTGGGCGGGCTCGCTGGTCTGGCTGGCGCTGGTCGTCTACGACTACACCCGGGGCGCCACCCCGTTCGGCAAGGTGGTGCAGCGGCTCGACCTCGTCGTCCGCTACGGCCTGGGCGCCGGGCTCCTGGCCGTCTCCGGCTACGTCTTCTTCAGCGCCGAGCCGTTCGGCGTCACCACCAACCCCAAGTGGCTCGCCGCCAAGGTCGCCGCGTACGCGCTGTGCATCCTGTCCGGCGTGATGATCCGCCGTAAGCTCGCGCCTTTCGGCCCCGCCTTCGGCAAGCTGGTGACCGAGGGCTCCAGTCCCGAGGTCGAGCAGCAGATCAAGCACTCCATCCGCTCCTGCCTGCCCTACGTCTACGCGATCTGGTTCCTGGTCCTCCTCGCGGCCTTCCTCGGCGTCGTCAAGCCCGGCACCACCGCCTTCAACTGATCCACGCCCGCCCCGAAGGGGCGGAGGAGCGCACCCCGCTCCTCCGCCCCTTCTCGCGTTCCCCCTTGCGCAGGCCCGTCTTCCCGTCCCCGCACAGACCGGTCGGGCCGGAACGGGCAGGGTTCCGGGCACGGTAGGGCGGCGTACCGCAAAGCCCGGCGCACCGTGCGGCACAGGCCGCGGCAGGCGTCTCCACCAGTGGCACCTGCGGGTTCCCCCTGCATGCGAAAGGCCTGGCGGGCGACGTCATCGTCGCCCGCCAGGCCTCTTTCCGGTCTCAGCCGGGGCCGGTCGTCAGGCGGTCTCCTGGCGGAGGCGCCCGAGGTAGGCCGCCTGGACGCGGGGGTCGTCGCGCAGCTCCGCGGCGGTGCCCTCGACGGCGACCCTTCCGCGCTCCAACACGTAGCCGCGGTCGGCGAGGCGGAGCGCCGTGCCGGCCTGCTGCTCCACGAGCAGGATGGTCAGGCCCCGCTCGGCGTGCAGCCGCTTGAGGTAGCCGAACAGCTCGGCGACCTTGAGCGGGGCCAGCCCGAGGGACGGCTCGTCCAGCATGAGCAGGCGGGGGTCGGCCATCAGGGCGCGGGCGACGGCGAGCATCTGCGCCTCGCCGCCCGAGAGGGTGCCGGCGAGCTGGGAGCCGCGTTCGGCCAGCCGCGGGAAGATGTCCAGCAGCTCGGCGCGCCTGCGCTCGTTCTCGCCGCGGCGGCGCCGGGTGGGGAAGCCGCCGAGGGAGAGGTTCTCCAGGACGGTGTGGTCGGGGAAGATCTGCCGGCCTTCGGGCACGTGGCCGAGCCCGAGCCCGGTGCGCCGCCAGCCCGGCACCCGCGCCAGGTCCTTCCCGGCGAACCTGACCTGGCCGGAAACCGGCTTGAGCAGGCCCGACACGGTCTTCATCGTCGTCGTCTTGCCCGCCCCGTTGGGGCCGAGCAGCACCACGAACTCGCCCTCGTCCACGTGCAGGTCGAGACCGTCGAGGGCGCGCACGCCCCCGTAGCCGGCGGTCAGTCCGGACAGCTGCAGCAGCGCGCTCACGACGCCTCCTCCTCCACCAGGTCGGGCCGTCCCAGGTACGCCTCGAGGACCGCCGCCGAACCGCGCACCTTCTCGGGGTCGCCGCGCTCGATCACCTTGCCGCTCTCCAGGACGGTGAGCTCGTCGCAGAGCCCCATGACGAAGTCGACGTTGTGCTCGATGAGCACGACGGCGAGCCCGCGTTCGCGCAGCACCCGGCACAGCCGGCCGAGGGCGTCGAGCTCCTCGGACGTCAGACCGGTGGCCGGCTCGTCCAGGATGAGCACCTTCGGCCTGCTGGCCACCGCGCGCACCACTTCCAGGAGCCGCTTCTGGCCGTGCGAGAGGGAGGACGCCAGCCAGTCGGCGCGGCCCGCGAGCCCGGCGAAGGCGAGCAGCTCCCTGGCCTCCGCGCGCTCCTTGCGGTCGCGGCGCCGGTAGGCGGGCGAGCGCAGGACGGCGCCGAGCCAGGAGTAGTCCTCCTGCATGCGCATGCCGGTGAGGACGTTGTCCAGGACGCTGACCCGCTCGAAGAGGTGCGGGACCTGGAACACCCGGGTCACGCCCGCGCGCGCGACGCCGTGGGCGGCGGCCGGGGCCCCGGCTCCGAAGATCCGCACCTCTCCGGCGTCGATCCGGTGGTAGCGGGTCAGGCAGGAGACGAGCGTGGACTTCCCCGACCCGTTGGGGCCGATGATCCCGTGGACGGTGCCGGGCATGATCCGGATGTCGACGCCGTCGAGGGCGTGCACCCCGCCGAAGTGCTTCACGATCCCGGTGCCCTCGAGCGCGGCGGTCCCCTCGGGGACGTCGCGCACCTCGGGCACCACGTCGGGCACCTCCTCGGGCAGCTCCTCGTCCGTCAGCTCCGGCAGCCTGTCCCGGCCGAACCGGGAGGCCTTCCAGGTGCCCACGATGCCCTGGGGGATCACCATCATCGCCGTCAGCAGGAGCAGGCCGAGCACCAGCGTGGTGTACCGCGCCTGGTCCTTGATCAGCTCGACGAGCACCGCGATGAAGCCGACGCCGATGACCGGGCCGACCAGGGTGGAGATGCCGCCGAGGAACAGGCCGACGAAGAAGATGATGCCGTTGTCGAGCAGGCCGACGTCGGGGTTGATGAAGCCGAGCTGCAGGGCGTACAGCGCGCCGGACAGGCCGGCCATGCCGCCGCAGATGCCGAAGAGCAGGAGCTTGGCGCCCGAGGGCGCGATGCCCATCGCGGAGGCGGTGTCGGCCGACTCGCGCACCGCCATCGAGGCCCGGCCGACGCCGCTGCGCACGAGGTTGCGCTGCAGCACGTACATCAGCGCGAGGCAGGCGAGCACCACGTAGTAGAACGCCTCCTTGGACATGACCTCGCCGCCGGACCCGGGGGCGATGCCGCTGATGCCCACGATGCCGCCGGTGACCGGCTCCCACTCCCTGCCGATCTCGATGACGATGAGGTTGGCGGCCAGGGTGATCATTCCGAAGTACAGGTAGGCCGCCCGGAGGCTGACCAGCAGCACCAGCAGCGCGACGAGGGCGCCCACCACCACCGAGGCGATGATGCCCAGCAGCCAGGAGCCGCTGAGGTGGACCACCAGGTGGCCGGTGGCGTAACCGCCGGCGAGCTGGAGCCCGGAGTGCATCATCGACAGCATCCCGCCGTACCCCATGGAGAGGTTCAGGGAGATGGTCAGGATGGCGCTGATCGCCGCGGAGGCGACCAGGCCGTTGTAGTACGAGGCGTTGTAGCTGTAGTAGTCGGTGATCATCGGCCAGGCGACCAGCACCGCGACCGCGATGACCGACAGGCCGCCCAGGAGCGCCGTCCGGGCGCGGTGGTAGCCGGGCGAGTCGAACACCGACCGCCGCGCCGCGCCGGTGACGCGAGATTCCACCGTTGTCATCAGTGTGCCTCCATGGGCTTGCCGAACAGGCCGGACGGGAACACGACCAGGATCACGGCGAGGGCCGCGAACACCGCGAAGTTGCCGACGGAGCCGCCGACCATGCTCCGTACGACGGTGTCGAGAAGGCCGACGAGCATGCCGCCGGCCAGGGCGCCGCGCGGGGAGCCGACGCCGCCGATCACCGCGGCGGTGAAGCCCTTGATGGTGAACAGCAGGCCGGCCGCGGGGGCCACGAAGATCACCGGGGCGGCGAGCATGCCCGCGATCGCGGTGATCATCGCGCCGATCACGAAGGAGAGGACGATGATGCGCTGGACCGGGATCCCCATGAGGACCGAGGTGTCGGTGTTGTGGGCGGTGGCCCGGATCGCCCGGCCGTAGGCCGAGCGCCGGAGGAAGAGGTCGTAGCCGGCCATCACGGCCAGGGCCACGACGATCGCCAGCGCCTCCTGCCACTCCACGGTGACCCCCGCCAGCTGGAAGCCGCCGTCGATGACGGGGCTCGGCCGCAGGGCGTCGACGTCGAAGTAGGTGAGGTTGAACAGGGACTGGAAGATCAGCGCCGCGGCGAGGGTCGCGATGATCCATGCGTAGCGCGACCCGGACAGCCGGACGGGCAGCATGATCATGCGTTCCATGAGCAGTCCCATGAACGCGGCCAGGACGAGTGTGATGCCGAGGGTCGCGGCCCAGCCCAGCTTCTCCAGCGCGACGATCTGATACGCGACCGCGGCGCCGAGGATCACGGCCTCCCCCTGCGCGAAGTTCATGATCCGGGTCGGCTGGAAGACGATGGTCAGGGCGAGTGCGACCAGAGCGTACACGGAACCGGCGAACAGTCCGTCGATGATCGCCTCAGGGCTCATCTGCACTGCTCCTTGGAAGGACGAAGACGGGCAAACCCTGTTCCGGTGACCAGAACAGGGTTTGAAATCTAGGCTTCCGTTTTCTCTGTGTCAATAGGTCAGACTTTTACGTTCCGCCTTGTCGGAAGGGCTGGAAGGCTCCAGAACGGAGCCATGTGACGGCCGAAGGGCCGCCGGTCCGCTCCACGAGCGGCCCGGCGGCGCGGCGGGGTCGCGAACCGTCAGCCCCCCTCCGGCGCCGCCCATCCCATCTGGGCGGACAGCCTTCCCGTGGAGTCCAGGAGCGCCTCCACGCACGCGTCGACCTCCGTGCGGAAGCGCTCCAGCGGCCCGCAGACGCTGACGACGACCACGGGCCGGCCGTGGTGGTCCAGGACGGGCGCGGCCACCGAGGCCGCTCCCGACATGCGCTCGGCGAACGACTGCGCCCAGCCGCGCTCGCGGATCTCCGCGAGCTCCTCCCGCAGCCGGACGGCGTCGCCGATCGTGCTGTCGGTCAGCGGCTCCAGCCGGACCTCCGACAGGTACGCCTCGATCTCGTCGTCGGCGAGGAAGGCGAGGAACGCCTTGGACGAGCCGCCCGCGTGCAGGGGGTAGGGCACGCCGAGGGAGACGCTCATGATGACCTCGCGCGCCGGGGTCACCTGGTCGGCGTAGACCCGGGACCAGCCGGTGCGCAGGGACAGGGTGGCCGTCTCGTCGGTGCGCTGGGAAAGCGTCACCAATTCCGGGGTGGCGATATGCCGGGCATCGAGTCTGTCCAGGTAGGACAAACCGAGGCGCATCGCGCCGATTCCCAGGGAATAACGCCTGCTCACCGGATCCAGCGCGATGAGATGCCTTCCCCGCAAGGAGGACAGAATCCGGTGCACGGCCGCCTTCGACATTCCCAGAGCCTCGGCGATCTCGGTCACCCCCAGCGTCGCCGCCGACGTCTCGACGAAGTACATCAGCACGTCCACGGCACGCTCGACGGTGGCGATCACCTGTCCCGTGTTCTCGCGGACGGTCGGCTCGCCTGGCACGGCGCTGTGATTCCTGGTGGGCATGTGTTCCTCCGGGGGGCGGCTACGTGGCGTCAACCATTTTGGTGTTGGAATCCCACCTGCACCGGAAGATCGGTGACAATTCTCGTGTCAAGGAATTCCCACCACTCGTCCTGGCTGACGCGCCGGTTTTCCCAGGCGTCGTCGGTTTTCATGGTCGCCAGTGCCGAGCGGTACCCGCCCCAGCCGGCCTCGTCCTCGAACGCGGCCCAGTTCTCGACGACGTACACGTCGCCGATCACGCTGTAGTACCAGCGGACCTCCCGCACCATCGGGAGGTCGCGGTAGAACCAGCGCTCCCGGTCCTCCAGCCAGTTCCAGAATCCCCGCATGTCGCCGCGGGCGCGGGGACTGAGCTTCATCCGGTAGACGAGATAGATCATCGCGGGTCGCACCTTCTCTGATAGACGCGCACTGCGCGGCTGTTCCGCAGACAGTAACGCCGTTCCACGAAATTGGGAAGCTCTCCCGGGCCGGGCATCCCCTTTGCCCGCCGACGTCCCAGGTCAGGACACTGCGTCGAGATAGCGGGCCAGCAGGGCGGCGTTGGCCTCCGGGGATCCCGGGGCGCCCAGCGGCGCGAAGACCGTCTCGGCGGCGCCGTCCAGCAGGCGCAGGGCCGTCGGGGTCATCGGCGCGAGCGGGTCCGTGCGGGTGCTGCCCACCAGGGCGGGCCTGCGCACCAGCGGCAGCCGCCGGGTGCAGGGCCACTGCCAGCCCGCGCGGTAGTAGCGGTGGTAGTGGGGCGCCGAGCGCAGCATGTCCAGCGTCACCCGGTGCAGGAACTCCGGACGGTAGGGGTCGACGTCCCTGACGCCGTCCGCGGTGTGCCGGAACCACGGCCACCACAGCGCCATGTCCGCGGAGACGCCCCAGGCGCGGCGCAGGTGCGAGCCGTGCGGATCGGGGGTGAGGTCCACGAAGTAGTCGGCGAGGATCGAGGCGACGAGCTCCGGCTGGTCGTCGAAGAGCGGCACCCCGTCCAGGACGAGCGCCCCCACCCGGTCCGGCGCCGCTATCGCCAGCTCGACCGCCAGTCCCGCCCCGGTGTGCGTGCCGTAGACGTCGCACCGCTCGACGCCCAGCCCGTCCAGCAGCTCCACCAGGAGCGGCGCGTACGTCCCCGCGAGCGTGGGGGCGCCGCCTTCCGGAAGCGGGGTGGAGCGGCCGTGGCCGGGGGTGTCCCAGACGATGACCTGCCGGCTCTCGCCGAGTGCTCTGGCCAGGGGTTCCAGGCCCGCGCCCGAACCCGGGTTGGCGTGCAGGGCCAGGACGGGACGGCGGCCGGACGAGCCGTCGCCGAAGCGGCGGAGATGGATATCGCCAGAGCCCGCCCGGAGGTACGAGCGCTCCCCCGACGCGCCGTCCGACGGCACGGGGCCGTCGTCGCCCTCGGGAAGCGCCAGGATGCCGGCGGCCCAGTCGCCGTCCGCGTGGCGCAGGCGCGGGGAGGCCGCCGCGCCGGGCCAGGCCAGCGCCGCGCTCGCCGCGAGCCGCCGGTGCGCGTCCCCGTGTTCGGCGGTGTCGAGGAAGAGCTCGTGGAGCACTTCGGCGGGCGGCAGCCCGCGCCTCCGCCGGTTCGCCGCCGCCGGCCGCCACCAGGGAGAGAAGAGGAGGCTGTCGCGGATCTCGTCGTAGAGCCGCAGCAGGTGCCCGCCGCCCGCCTCCACTTCGGGCAGGGCGGGCGGTGACTCGGCGCCGTGGTACGGAACGCGCAGCACCAGGACGTCCTGGACGAGTCCGGGACGGCGTTCGGCCAGCCGCGCCGCCACCGCGGCTCCCGCGCCCTCGGCCGCCACCGGGGCGCGCCGCACCCCCAGCGCGGTCAGCGCGGCGGCCAGCAGTTCGGCCTGGGCGTCCAGGTCCGCGGCGTCGCCGGTCGCGGTGGTCGCGCCGAAGCCGATGAGGTCGGGGGCGATGACCCGGCGGGACGCGGCGAGCTCCTCGGTCAGCGCGGCGTCCCAGGCGGCGCCGGAACCGGGCGCGTCGTGCAGCAGCACCACGGGCGAGCCGGTGCCGGCCTGCCTGAAGTGCAGCTGTCCGGTGGGCAGAGTGAGGTATCCCGGTCGCATGTGTCTCCCTGGTCTCTCGAGGTCTCTCAGGATCCGGACGGCCGGCGGCGGACGAGGACGCGGCCGGGCAGGTCCGGGAAGGGGTGGCCGTGCGGGACGTACGCCCATTTCCGGGCGTCGAGGAAGGTCATGTCGAAGTCCGCGGTCCCGGGCGGGGGCTCGGGCAGTTCCGCCAGGGAGCCGAGGAGCACGGAGCCGGCCGGTTCCGGCTCGCCTGCGGCCGCGGGGGCGCCGTCCGCGACGCCGTCCGCGATGCCGTCCCGCCAGCGGGGAGGTCCGGAGAACCAGGCGACGGCCAGGCAGCCGTCGGCGCCCACGGCGCTGGCCGTCCGGGTCGCCAGCGCGGGGAGGCGGGCGCACGCGCCGGCGGGGTAGGCGGTGCCGCTGACGGAGATCCGTCCTCGGAGCACCGCGAACTCCTCGGCGCAGAGGTAGTGGCCGGTGCCCGGCCTGGTCCAGCCCGGGGGGAAGCCGACCAGCGACACCGACGCGCCGGTGGCCGCGTCGGCGTGCAGGCGGATGAGCCGCACGGGCGAGGACGAGGCGGGCATCGCCACCTCGGCCCACGCTCCCCCGGGGGCGTCGAGGTCGACGACGGAGAAGCGCGCACACGGAGTCGTCATGCGCGGAGCCTAAAGGTCAGACCTTTGGGCTTTCAAGCCTTTCCGCACTTTTATTCCCTCTGGCGGAACATCGTTCCACTATGCGACCCTGGGTGAGCCCACGCAGAGAAGGAGCGGCACGTGAACACCCCCGCAGGCATGCAGCCTCCCGCGTCGCAGCGCAGGATCGTCCTGGCCGAGCGCCCTGCGGGCGTCCCCCGCGAGGAGGACTTCCGCCTGGAGACGGCCGAGGTCCCGCGGCCCGGTCCGGGAGAGGTGCTGGTCCGCACGTTCGACCTCTCCCTCGACCCCTACGTCCGCGGCACCCTGACCGGCCGGAACCTGGGGCATCCGCCGATCGCCCCCGGCGACCTCGTGCCGGGCAGGGCGATCGCGCGGGTCCTGGAGACGGGAGCCTGGGTCGAGGCCGAGACGGGCTGGCAGGAGTACGCCGCCGTCCCCGCCTCGTCGCTGAGCCCGCTGTCCGTGCCCCCGGGCGTGCCCCGCACCGCCGCGCTCGGCGCCCTCGGCACGCCCGGCCTCACCGCCTACGCCGCGGTCACCCGGCTGATGCGCCCCGCCGCCGGCGGCACCGTCGTGGTCTCCTCGGCGACCGGCGGCGTCGGGAGCGTGGCGGGACGGCTCGCCGCGCTCGCCGGGGCCCGCACCGTCGCGATCGCCGGCGGGCCGGAGAAGTGCCGCGTCGCGGTCGAGCGCCTCGGCTACACCGCGGCCGTGGACCGCCACGACCCCCGCTGGACCGAGGCCCTGGCCGCGGCCTGCCCGGACGGGGTGGACGGCTACCTCCACATGGGCGGCGGCGCGGTGCTCGAAGGGGTGATGAACCTGGTGTCCCCGGGCGGGCGGGTCGTGCTGTGCGGGCTGCCCGAGAACGCCAACGAGGTGGGCACCCCCGCCTCGCTGCCCGCGGGGCTCATCATGCGGACCCGCGCGGTGGTGCACGGGTTCGTCGTCTACGACCACGAGGACCTGCGGCCGGACTTCCTCCGCGAGGTCGGCGGGCTCCTGGCGCAGGGGCGGCTCAACCCGCTGGAGGACGTCCACGAGGGCCTGGAGTCGGCGCCCGCCGCCTTCCGCGGGCTCATGTCCGGGCGCAACACCGGCAAGGTGATCGTGCGCGTCGCACGCGGGTGACCCGGCCCGCCCACCCTTGACCCTGATACATCAGACAAATATGGTCTTAAGCTGGAACGCCGTTCCGCAAACTGGAACGGCCGGAAGCTGGAGGCCCTCATGCGCACACCCCTCGGCACGGCCGAAGCAATGCTCAACGCCGTCATCGACAAGGACGTGGACGGCGTCCTGGCGACCTTCTCCCCCGCCGACGACGCCTATGTCTTCGTCGAGGGGCCCCGCTGGACCACGCACGGCGGCGACCGCATCGCCGAGGGGTGGCGCGCCTACTTCAGGTCCCCGGTCGGCATCACCGCGTTCCGCTGGGTCGAGGGCCCGTTCGTCTGGGAGAGCGACGCCCTCGCGCAGGTCTGCGGCGTCATCGACTACGACATCGTCGGCGACGGCAAGGCCGGCCGCCTGCGCATGCGGATGACCTGGCTGGTGCGCCGAGAGGACGGCGAGTGGCGCATCGTCCACGAGCACGGCTCCCAGCCGCTGGAGGACCCCTACGGCGCCGGCGACTGGTGGCCCGAGGGCGCCAACCCCCTGTCTTGAGCCGGGGAGCACCCATGATCAGTGAACTGCGCGCGGCGACGGTGGCCGTGGCGGACCTGGAACGCTCCTGCTCCTTCTACCAGGACGTGTTCGCCTACACGCGGCTCGCCGAAGCGGAGGTCTCCGGACACGCGGCCGAGCTCCTGTGGCAGATGCCTCCCGGCCTCACCGGCCGCACGGCCGTGCTGGGGCCGGCGGGAGCCGCCACCGGGCTGCTGCGCCTGGTGGAGTTCGACGCGCCCGGCGAGCCGTACTGGGGCGACTACGCGCGGGCCCAGGACTACGGGCTCTACGCGCTCAACATCCGGGTCGGCGACATCCACGACGCCGTCGCGCGGCTGCGCGCCGCCGGAGGCCGCAGCAAGTCCGAACCCTCCTACTGGACGGCGGCCGCGGACCTGTCCGCCTGGGACTCGCTGTCCTACGATCCCGACGGCACCGTGCTCGACGTCTTCCAGCTGGAGCCCGCGGCGGGATCGCCCCTCGCGGGCTACGACGGGCGGCCGAGCGCGCTGCAGACCGTCGCGGTCCACGTCTCCGACGCCCGCGCCTCCGCGGACTTCTACGCCGCGCTCGGCTACGTCGAGCTCTACGACAAGCTGGTCGAGGACATGGAGTCCTTCTTCCGGCTGCCGCCGGGGACCGGCCTGCGCAACATCAACATGTACGTCCCGGACAGCCCGGCGACCGGCCGGCTGGAGATGGCCCAGTACGTCGGGTTCCCGGGGGTCCAGCAGCGCGGCCGGGCGGTGCCGCCGCAGTTGGGCATCCTGTCCGTCTCCCTGGCCACCGACGACCTCGCGGCCACCGCCGCGCTGGTCACCGGGCTCGGCGGCACGCCGGTGTGCCCGGCGGTCGAGCTGGACCTCCCGCCGTACGGGCACGTCCTCGCCCGTTCCTTCTTCGGGCCCGACGGCGAGGTCCTGGAGTTCCACCAGCCCCGGTGACCGCCGCCCGCGGCGCGCGGAACACGGGGCGCGCGAAAGGGCCCGCTCGTCTCCGCGCGACGAGCGGGCCCCTCGGCGACGTGCGCCGGACGCGCCGGATCAGCTCTCGATCTCGACGGTGTGCCAGCCCTCGCCGTCCTTCTTCCACTGGTAGACGTGGATGTCGTCGAGGCCGAAGAACTCGTGGTCCTCGATCCTGATGGAGTTGCCGGACGGGGTCTCGGTGTCGGGGATGTCGATCTTCTCCAGCGCGGCCGCCACCTTGTCCGGGTCGATGGACCGGGCCTGCTCGGCCGCCTGCGTGTAAGCGAACACGCAGTCCGCGGCGATCTCGGCGGACTTGGGCGACTCCGCACCGGTCTTGGGCCCGGTGTTCTTGCCGAAGCGCTTCTCGATCTCCTGGGTGTGCCGCAGGTAGCCCGGCTTCCAGGCGTCCCTGCCGTCCCGGCTCGGGTAGGGGTAGTAGGTGGCGCTGAAGAGCGTGCCGTCGGCGGCGTCGCCCGCGGCCTCCACGAACGAGATGTTGCGGGCGCCCGAACCGCCCACGACCAGGCCCTGGTAGCCCGCCTCGTTCGCCGCGGCCATGGTCTTGGCGCCGCTGGAGGAGTTGGAGATCCAGATCGCGCCGGCGTCCTTGAGCTTGTCGACGTACGGCCGGTGCGACTGGTCGTCGGGCCGGGTGGCCTCGAAGCCCTTCCAGGCCAGGCCCGCGGCCACCGCCTGCTTCTCGACCTCGTCCGCGGTGTTCTTCCCCGCGTCGTCCCCCTCGTAGACGACGCCGATCGAGGTGACGCCCTGGGACTTCAGGTGGGCGATCATCTTGGCGACGTCGAGGCTGACCGGGTCCTGGGCGCGGAAGCCGTACTTGAGGTCGGTGAAGGAGCCGGTGGCCACCATGGGCTGGCAGTTGATCTTCTTGCCGCTCTCGAAGGAGCCCTTGGCCGCGTTGTAGAAGGCGGTCAGCGCCGGGCCCACCACCAGGCCGACGCTCGCGTCGCCGGAGAACTCGTTCGCCGCCTGCACGGCCTTGGCCGGGTCGAGCCCGGAGTCGCGGACGACCAGCTCCAGCTTGGCGCCGCCGAGCCCGCCCGCGGCGTTCAGGCGGTCGATCTCGACCTTCACCGAGTTCTCCAGGGAGATGCCCGCGACGGCGAACGGGCCGGTCATCGGGCCGATCAGCCCGACCTTCACCACGGGCATGCCGGCGCTCCAGCCGCCGCCCGAGGACTCCTGCCGCCCTCCGGCTCGCTCCTCCTTGCTCGCGCAGGCCGTGAGCAGCAGGGCCGCGCCGAGCAGCGCCGTAACCTTGTATCCGGCTTTAACGGACATGGGGGGTCTTCCTCTCAGATCATGCGGGCGGTGCGGGACGTGGCCTCCGGCACCGCGGGGTCAGGACTCGGGGGTGACGTCCGTGATGAACCAGCCCTCGCCGTCCTTGTCCCACCGGTAGATGTGCATGTCCTCGACGTGGAAGAACTCGTGGTCGGCGGGCTTGATCCGGTTGCCGGACGGGGTCTGGGCGTCGGAGATGTCGAGCTTCTCGATCGCCGGCGCGAGCGCGTCGGCGTCGAGGGACTCCACGTTCTCCGCCGCGGCGGCGAACGCGGTGACGCAGTCGGCGGCGATCGCGGTCCCCTTGGGCATCTTCGCGCCCGACTTGGGGCCCTCGACCACGCCGTGCCTCTTCACGATCTCCTCGACGTGCGCCCGGTAGCCGGGCTTCCAGCTCTCCTTGTCGCGGATGTTGAACTGGACGTTCACCGCCGAGAACACCGCGTCGACCGCCATGTCCCCGGCCGCGTCCAGGAAGGAGACGTTCTGCAGGCCGGAGGTGCCCGCCAGGATGCCCCCGTATCCCGCCTCGCCCGCCGCCGCCATCGTCTTGGCGCCGCTGACGTTGCTGGAGACCATGATCGCTCCGGCGTCCTTGAGCTTGTCGACGTACGGCCGGTGCGACTGGTCGTCGGGCCGGGTCTGCTGGAAGCCCAGGTACTCGATGCCGTACTTCGGCGCCAGCTCGGTCAGGAAGCCGTCGTTGGCCTTGCCCGCGTCGTCGGCCTCGTAGACGAGCCCCACGGACTTGACGCCCTTGCTCTTGAAGTACTGCATCAGCTTCTCGACGCCGATGTCGTTGGGGTCCTGGGAGCGGAAGCCGTACTTCAGGGCGCCGAAGTCGCCGGTGCCCACGCCCGGCTGGCAGTTGATCTTCTTGTTCTGCTCGTAGACGCCCTTGGCCGCGTTGTAGAAGGCCGAGAGCGAGGGCCCCACGACCATGCGGACCTGGGCGTCGCCGGCCAGCTCGTTGGCGGCCTGCACCGCCTTGCCCGGGTCGAGGGCGGAGTCGCGGACGACCAGCTCCAGCTCGGCCCCGCCGACGCCGCCCGCCTGGTTGATCCGGTCCATCTCGACCTGGATCGAGTTCTGCTGCAGGATGCCGAGGATCGCGTACGGGCCGGTCATCGGCGAGATGAGACCGATCTTGATCGTGTCCCCCTCCGCCCATCCGGCGCCGCCGGCGCCCCGGTCACCCGCGCGCTCCTCCTTGCCCGCGCAGCCGGCGAGCGCCAGAGCGCCCACCGCCAGCACGGAAACCCAACGGATCGCGGACCTGCGCACGTGGTACCTCCTGAGATTCTTCGTCCCCGAAGCGGATTCCGCGGTGCGGAACGAAAGTCACGAGCAGCCTAGAAATCGGCGAGCTCAGCGTCAAGAATTTGTCTGATGTTTATTTCGCGGACCGGTGCGCACAGGTTTCCATCCGGTTTCCCCAGCACTGATGGGGTTCCGTTCGATGCTTCCAGCAGGCCAGACACGCTCTCCAGGCAATGGAGCGGATACGTCATACGGATGACGCTCCACCTGCCCGCCGGAGCGGGGCGTCACCCGCGGGCGCTTTTCCGTCCGGCGGCCAGCGCGCGGCCCAGCTCGCGGCCGAGCGTCATCGCGGGCGTCACGCTCATGCCGCCGACGTAGTTGTCGCCGGCGAAGACGTTGTTGCCCAGCACCTCGCCCACCGCGTACAGGCCGGCGATCGGGGCGCCCTCCCGGTCGAGGACCGCCAGGTCGTCGTCCACCCGCAGTCCGTCCCGGCTGAGCAGGGAGGCCGCGACCGAGGTGAGCCCGTAGTACGGGGCCTCCCGGATCGGCAGGGGCAGGGTCGTCCGCCCGTGTTCGGGGTCGTGCCCGGCGGCGACCGCCTCGTTGTAGCTCCGCACGGTCTCGGCGAGTCCGCCTGGATCCACGCCGAGCCTCTCCGCCAGTTCCTCGAGGGAGTCGGCGGTGACGATCCACCGGCCGCGGTCGTGCTCGTCGCGCATGCGCTCCCGCGTCCAGTCGCCCGCCCCGTTGCGCAGCAGCGGCTCGGCGGCCTCCGCGACCGCCCGGTCCCAGATGACGTGCATCTCGATGCCCGGCTGGCGCAGCAGCGCGCGTTCGCGGTGTTCGGGGCTGGTGGTGTCCTCGGCGACGAAGCGCGCGCCGTCGCGGTTGACCCAGATCTCGTGCGGGGTCCGGTAGGCGGGTGCCACCTCGACGAACGCCTCGCGGTAGTCGACCGCGAAGCCCGGCCTGCCCGGGTCGGGGATCAGGCCCATCACCGGGATGAAGTACCCGTCGCCGCTGGTGGCCGCGCCCAGCTCCTCGGCCAGGACCAGGCCGTCGCCGGTCGCGTGGTCCAGGCAGGCGATCAGCGCGTTCTCGCACCCCGGCGGCAGGAACCGGTTGCGCAGGGCCGGGTCGGCGTCGTAGCCGCCGGTGGCCAGGACGACCGCGTCGCCGCGGGCGGCCACCGCGCCGCCGCGGCCCGTCCCGGTCACGCCGGCCACCCGGCCGTCCGCGACGACGGCTCCCTCGACCCGGACGCCGAGCCGCAGCGTCACCGAGCCGTCGGCGACGCGTTCCTCCAGCAGCCGCCGCAGCACGGCGACCACCGAACGGCCGTGCTCCACGCCCCAGTAGGTGCGGGGCACCGAGTAGACCTCGTGCCCGTGCACCAGTCCCGGGGTCGCGGGGTCGAACGCGAAGCCGTGGCCCTCCAGCCAGTCGACCGTCTCGCCCTGGGCGCGCACGCTCCGCCAGGCGAGCCGCTCGTCCACCTTGCCGTGGGACAGCCGCATCACCTCGGCGAAGTGGTCCTCGGGGGTGTCGCTGATGCCATGCGCGGCCTGGCGGCGGGTGCCCGCCCCGCTGAACTCGCCGTTGGCGATGTGCAGCATGCCGCCGATCTCCTCCTGCTTGTCGACGAGCAGGACCCGCGCGCCTCCGGCGGCGGCCTCGATGGCCGTGCACAGCCCGCCGGTTCCGGCGCCGACGACCACGACATCAAAATGTCCGATGTTTTCTTCGATCATGCCTCTCCCTTCCCGGATCGGCGCAGTTCCACCTCTACTCCCGCGGGCCCGCGCACGACGCGCTCGCCGACGGGGACGCCGCCGCACACCCGCAGCGCCGCGGCCGTCGCGTCGGGGTCGGCGGCGGCGAAGACCAGCCGGCGCAGCCCGAGCGGCCGGCCGGACAGGTCGCGCGCCTCGACGCCGGTGAACGACATGATCTCCAGCCGGGCGGGCGCCTGGTCGGCCGAGACCAGGAAGGACAGCCGCAGGGCGGCCCCGGGCGGCATGCCGATCATCCGCTCGAACGGCTCACCGCCCATCTCGCCGTCGAAGGCCACCTGCAGGCCGCCCGCCTCGGTGAAGAAGCGCAGCGCCTCGTCGTGGTCGGCGGGCACCAGGACCGCCGTGTGCAGCTCGCCGTGCAGGCGCTCCGGGTCGCCCTCGAGCGCGGGGCTCGGCCGGTGGCCGGGGCCCGCCTTCGGCAGCGTCCACCAGACCCCGTCGCTGCCCAGCGCCACGGCCTCGCTCAGGGAGGCGGCGCCGTAGGGGTAGGTCACCGGCTCCCGCGACCGGCCGCCCGCCTCGTCGATCATCCGGGTGGAGCGCTCCAGGTCGCGCGAGTACATGCCGAGCAGCCGGGGGCCGACGTCCCAGACCCGGGGCTCCGCCTCCTCCGCCCCCTCCGCGGCGGGCACGAGCCGCAGGCGGCCGGTCTCCACGCCCGGCACGCCCAGGAGCACCTCGGCGCCGTCCCGTCCGACCTCCTCGAGTCCGAACGCGCGGGTGTGGAACCCGGCGGACGCCGCGACGTCCCGGCACGCGACGACCGCTTCGATGATCGCTCCAAGCGACAACGTCATCCTCCCTCTCAGCCTGCTCGTTCCATCGAACGGAACATCGTTCCAAGCTAGGAGGAGGCCCCCCTCCTGTCAATGGTCTGACCGATCCACCGGAGGGCTTCCCAAACCGCTGCGCCCTCTCCTATAGTCGCCAGAAACGGTGTTTCAGTGGGTGGAACAGAGGTGTGTGTGAGCCAGAACGACGAGATCGAGCCGGTGACCGCCTACCGCGCGGTCGCGCTGCAGAGCGCGTGCCACGCCGTCAACCGGGCGCCCGACGCCGCGGCGGCCCGCGACCTGATCAGGGCGGCGATCGACCGGGTGGCCGACCAGGTCGCCGCGACCCAGCGGTTCGTCGGCGGGCTCAGGCTCGTGGTGCTCCCCGAATACCTGCTGACCGGCCATCCGATCGGCGAGCCGCTCCCCGAGTGGTGCGAGCGCGCCGCCCTCGACCCGGACGGCCCCGAGTACGCCCGGCTGGCCGAGCTCAGCCGTGACACCGGGCTGTTCCTGTGCGTCAACGCCTACGAACTGGACGAGCACTTCCCCGGCCTGTACTTCCAGGCGTCGGTCGTCTTCGACCCGCGCGGCCGGACCGTCCTGCGCTACCGGCGGCTCAACTCGATGTTCGCCGTCACCCCGCACGACGTCCTCGACAGGTACCTGTCCGTCTACGGGGAGGACGCCCTCTTCCCCGTGGCCCGCACCGAGATCGGCAACCTCGCCGCCATCGCCTCCGAGGAGATCCTCTTCCCCGAGGTCGCCCGCTGCCTCGCCATGCGCGGAGCCGAGGTGTTCCTGCACGGCTCCTCGGAGATCTGCAGCGGTCTGCTCTCCCCGAAGAACGTCGCCAAGCTGGCCCGCGCCGCGGAGAACGGCGCGTACGTGGTCTCGGCCAACACCTCGGGCGTGTACGGCATGGGGCTGCCCCCCGAGTCCGCGGACGGCTCCAGCCAGATCGTCGACTACCGGGGGAACGTCCTGGCCAAGGCGGGGCAGGGCGAGTCGATGGCCGCCAACGCCGAACTCGACCTGGCCGCGCTGCGCCGGGCGCGGCGGGCGCCGGAGATGATGAACCTCCTCCCCCGCCAGCGCTTCGAGCTCTACGCGCCGAGCTACGCCGGCACGTCGTTCTACCCGCCGGACACGGTGCGGCCCGGGGAGACCGAACGCGCCCACTTCCTGCGGACCCAGCGCGCCGTGATCGACCGGCTGGCCGCCGACGGCCTGATCTGAGGAGACCCCCATGACGAAGCAGATAACGGTCCGCAATCCGCGCACCGGCCGTGCCGACTACGAGATCACCGCGCTGGACGCCGCCGCGGTCGGCGAGGTCGCCGGCCGGCTGCGCGCCGCCCAGCCGTCCTGGGCCGCGCGGCCGGTCGAGCAGCGCATCGCCGTCCTCGCCGCCTTCAAGGAGGCGGTCACGCGGCGGCGCGCGGAGCTCGTCCGCCTGCTGGAGGACGACACCGGCCGCCACCAGGTCTCGGTCATCGAGGTGGACGCCGTCCTGTCCGGCGTCGACCGGGCGTCCTCCTTCGCCGCGGAGGTCTTCGCGCCCGCGGACCTCGTCGCCACCGGCGACCCCTCCGTGCGGACCACCGGCGACCTGGTCGCCTACCCCGTCGTCGCCGCGATCTCCCCCTGGAACTTCCCCCTCCAGCTCGCGCTCATCGACGCGGTGCCCGCCCTCCTGGCCGGATGCGCCGTGATCCTCAAGCCGAGCGAGATGACGCCCCGCTTCATCCCGGCGCTGCGCGCGTGCATCGCCGAGGCCGCGGACCTCGCGGAGGTCTTCACGGTCGTGGAGGGCGACGGCGCGACGGGCGCCGCGATGATCGAGGCCGCGGACGCGGTGTGCTTCACCGGCAGCGTGGGCACCGGCCGCGCGGTCGCGCGGGCCGCCGCCGAGCGGTTCATCCCCGCCTTCCTGGAGCTCGGCGGCAAGGACCCGGCGGTCGTGACCGCCTCCGCCGACCTGGACAGCACGGCCTCGGCCGTCCTGTGGGGCTCGACCGTCAACTCCGGGCACGCCTGCATGTCGATCGAGCGGGTGTACGTGGACCGCCGCGTCGCCGACGAGTTCGTCGAGACGCTCGCCGCCAAGGCCGAGAAGGTGCGGCTCGCCCTGCCCGGCCCCACCGACGGCGAGATCGGCCCCATCATCACCGAGGCCCAGGTCGCCATCCTGCGCGAGCAGCTGGAGGACGCCGTCGCCCGCGGCGCGAAGATCCGGACCGGCGGCGAGATCGAGCTCGTCGGCGGCGGCTCCTACCTGCGGCCGACCGTGCTGACCGGCGTCGACCACTCGATGCGGCTGATGCGCGAGGAGACCTTCGGGCCGATCATCCCGGTGATGGCCTACGACGACGCGGAGGAGGCCGTCGCGCTCGCCAACGACACCGAGTTCGGGCTCAGCGCCGCGGTGTTCGCCGGCACGGCCGAGGAGGCGCTGCCGATCGCGCACCGCATCGACGCCGGAGGCGTCAGCGTCAACGACGTCTGCCTCACCGGCATGGTCCCCGAGGCCGAGAAGAACTCCTTCAAGATGTCCGGGCTCGGCGGGTCCCGCATGGGCCCGCCCTCCGTCCGCCGCTTCCTGCGCAGGCGCGCCCTCCTCGTCCGGAACGCGTCCGGCCCCCGCCCCTGGTACTACGACACCGCGGAGTGATGATGACGATCGCCGAGATCCTGCGAGAGATGTCCGGAGTCTGGGAGGGCACCTACACCGTGCTCGACCCCGACGGCACGCTGGTCGAGCGCTTCGCCAGCCGCCAGGAGGGCCGGATGGAGGGCACCGACTGGACCGAGAAGGTCGTCTACCTCCGGGAGGGCGCCGAGCCCGAGTCCCGCCACTACCGCGCCGTGGTCGACGGCGACGACGTCGCGTTCGTCGACGAGGAGATGTGGGGGACGACCCTGCGGGCCGGCGGCCAGGCCGTCCTGTTCACCTTCGGCTGGAACGCGCGGCCGGGCGAGCGCATCGTCGAGATGTCGATGCCCGACGGCGACTACCGCACCCGGATGTGGCAGCACTTCGAGAACGGCGCGCTCAGCCGCCTCACCGTGATCGAGGAGCGCCGCCTGCCCGGCGTCGAGCCCGAGCGCTGGTACACGCCCTGACCGCGGGACCGCGCCCGCCCGAGAGAAACCCCAGCACTACAGGAGATTCCAGTCGTGGAAAGTTACGACCTCGTGGTCGTCGGAGCCGGCACCGCGGGCATTCCCTGCGCGGCCGAGGCGGCGCTCGCCGGAGCCAGGGTCCTCCTGGTCGAGAAGGACCAGCGCATCGGCGGCACCCTGCACGTCTCCGGCGGCCACATGGCCGCGGCCGGCACCCGCAGGCAGGCCGAGCGCGGCATCACCGACTCGCCCGAGGCCCACCTGGCCGACATCCGCCGCATCAGCGAGGGCACCGCCCGCGAGGACCTCATCGCCACCGTCGCCGAGAACGCCGCCGAGACCGTCGACTGGCTGGACGGGCGGGGCTTCAAATTCGCCGCCGAGACCCCGCGCATCGTCTACGGGCACGAGCCGTACGGGACGCCGCGCACCTACTACGGGGTCGACGAGGCGGTGTCGATCCTGGAGGTGTTCGAGGGGCTGCTCGACGAGGCGGTCGCCACCGGCAGGCTGGAGGTCTGGAAGAACGCGCCCGTCATCGGCCTGTCCGCCGACGGCGAGGGCGCCGTCACCGGGGTGACCGTGCTGCGCCGCGGCCAGGACGTGGAGGTGCGCGCCCGCGACGTGGTGCTGGCCACCGGCGGCTTCGCGGCCGAGCCGGAGCTGTTCCTGGAGCTCGAGGGCGCCCCCCTGGTCTCCGCGGCCCACCCGACCTCGACCGGCGACGGCATCCTGCTCGCCCGGGAGCTGGACGCCGCCGTGGCCGGCACCGGCTCCTACCTGCCCTCGTTCGGCGGCCTGCCCGACCCGGTCTCCCCCGGGAAGGCCAACTGGTCGGACCGCCAGCTCCTCGTCACCGCCGAGCGCCCCCCGGTGGAGATCTACGTCGACAGGTCCGGGCGGCGCTGGGTCGCCGAGGACGAGCCGTCCATCGACGTCAAGGAGCGCGAGCTCACCCGCATCGAGGACATGACGTTCTGGACCGTGTTCGACGACGCGATGCTGGAGTCCACGCGGGACGGCCGCCCGCTGGTGGTCGGCTGGACCCCCGAGGAGCTGCGCGCCCGCGCGAACGAGCGGACGGGCGTGCACTCGGCCGCGACGCTGGAGGAGCTGGCCGGCCTCGCCGGCATCGACCCGGCCGGGCTGGCCGCGACCGCGGCGCGCTACAACGAGGCGGTCGCGGCCGGGGCCGACCCGGACTTCGGCCGCACCCACCTGCCGCTGCCGCTGGAGCGGGGGCCGTTCTACGCGATCCGCAACCACGGCATCTCGCTGGTGACGTTCGCCGGTCTCGACATCGACTCCGACCTTCGGGTGCGGCGCACCGACGGCACCTCGATCCCCGGCCTGTACGCGATCGGCGAGGTGATCGGCGCCGCCGCCACCTGCGGCCAGAGCTTCTGCTCGGGCATGCTCGTCACCCCCGCCATCACCTTCGGCCGCCTCCTCGGCCGCCGCCTCGCCGCGTCGGCCGGACGGGCCGCATAGCGGGCGCGCAGGCGGAGAACCCCTGGCCGGACCCGACCCGCCAGGGGTTTCGGGCGTCCCGGCGGCCTCGAAGCGATGCGGCCGGATCGTGGCGCCGCCGGGCGGTGGAAGACTCTCACCGTGCGCGCGGGCACGAAAGGACCACGACCCATCGTCACACGGGAGGGCCGACGCATGAACACGCCGCCATCGCCGTCCGGAGCGGAGCGGACCGGCGGGCCGGCCGTCCGGATCGGCGCCCTCGCTCCGCTGACCCGGCCCGGCTGGGTCGAGGCGGGCCGGCACCTGCTCGCCGGACTCGAACTGGCCGTTCGCGACGTCAACGAGGCCGGCGGGATCACCGGAAGGCCGCTCGCGCTGGTGGTCCGGGACACCGCGGCCGATCCGCGGCGGGCCGCGGCGGCCGTGGACGAGCTGGCGCGCCTGGGCGTGGCCGCCTTGGCCGGGGAGTACCACAGCGTCGCCGCCCGCGCCGCCGCCGCCAGGGCCGACGCCCTCGGCCTGCCGTTCCTGTGCTCGTCGGCGGTGCTCGACGCGCTCACCGGGCATCCGACGGAACGGGTGGCGCGCCTCGCCCCGCCGCAGTCCCGCGGCTGGCGGATCTACGCGGACTTCCTCCTCCGTGAAGGCCACACCCGCATCGCCGTGGCCGCCGAACCGAGTGTCTACTGGGCGTCCGGGACCCGCCTCCTGCGCGAGCGCTTCGCGCGACGCGGCGGCACCGTCCTCGAACTCGACATGAGCGCGCTCTCCCCCGCGGCGGCATGCGACGAGCTCGCCGTCGACCGCGCGACGGCCCTCCTCCTCCTGGTCGGCCACCCGGAACCGGCGGTGGCGCTCGTCGAGTCCGTCCGCCGCGACCGGCGCCTCGCCGAGATCATGATCGGTGCTCCGGCCGGGCAACCGGAGTTCGCCTCATGGGCGGCGTCGCTCGGCGGCGACGGCACCGCGATCCCGTTCCTGCGCTACCTGCCCGAACGCCTCGGCCCCCTCGGCGCACGGGTCGAGACCGCCCTCCGCGAGCGGCTGGCCGAGGCGCCCTCCTTCGTCGCCTTCGAGGGCTACGACACGATCACCGTCCTCGCCGACGTGCTGCGCTCTCACGGCGTGGAACGCACGCGCACCGCCGCGCCCTGGCCGGGCGTCGCGGTCGAGGGTACGCGCGGGTGGATCCGGTTCTCCCGCGTACCGGGCATCGGCGTCCGGCAATGGGACGGACCGCCCGTCCAGGTCGTCGATCGGGATCCGGCAGAACCCGATCGCTTCCGGATCCTCCACACCGGCTGAGCGCGCGGGGTCCGGGCTCCCGGACCGGGCGGTCCCCCGAACGCCGAAGGGCCCGCCGGCGTGAACCGGCGGACCCTTGCCCTTCCCGACCGAGGCGTCAGGAAAGGAGGCGGCGAGCGGAGCGGACCACCGCCTCGTCTATGAGCCGGCCTCCGGCGTCGAGGCAGACGCCGGAGCCGGTGGCGAGCGCCTCGTCGTAGCGGGCGAGGACGTCCCGGGCCTTGGCGGTCTCGGCCTCGGTGGGGGTGAAGACCTCGTGGACCACGGGGATCTGGGCGGGGTGGATGCAGGCGCGGCCCCAGAAGCCCAGCCTGCGCAGTGCCCGCGTGGACTCCCGCAGCGCGTCCAGGTCGCGGAAGTCGGTGCTGACCGGGGCGATGGGCGGTTCGATCTTCGCGGCGGCACTGGCGGCGACGGCCTGCGAGCGGGCCCACAGCAGTTCGCGGCCGTCCGGGGAGGGTGTGACGCCCAGGTCGGCGGCGAGGTCGGCCTCGCCGAGCTGGAGCCTGACCACGCGCGGGGCGCGGGCCAGCTCGCGGGCGCGGAAGAGAGCCTCGCCCGACTCCAGCAGCGGGATGAGCCGCAGCGGCTCGGCGATGCCGCGCTCGGCCTCCAGGCCGGTCAGCAGGGCGTCGAGCTCCGCCAGATCGGCCGGGTCCTCGGCCTTGGCGACGCAGACGCCGGCCAGTCCGGGAGCCGCCACGGCGCGCAGGTCCTCGTGGCCCTGCTCGCCGGGGTTGATCCGCAGCCACAACCGGGGGCCCGCGCCTCCGGCCGGGAGGCCGCCGAGCCAGGAGGCGACCGTGGCGCGGGCCGCCTCCTTCCCGGACTGGGGCACGGCGTCCTCGAGGTCGACGATCAGCTCGTCGGCGCCCCTGGCAAGGGCCTTGGCGAGCTTGTCCGCCACGTCTCCGGGGACGTACAGGGCCGAGCGCGCGGTCATCCGATGACGCTCTTGCCGCTGGTCAGCGCCTTGGCGATGACGGTGCGCATGATGTCGTTGGTTCCCTCGCCGATGCTCATCAGGGGCGCGTCGCGGAAGAGCCGCTCGACGACGAACTCCTTGGAGTAGCCGTACCCGCCGTGCACCTGCATCGAGGTGAGGGCGCACTCCATGGCGGCCTCGGAGGCGAAGGTCTTGGCCATGCCCGCCTCCATGTCGACGCGGTGCCCGGCGTCGGCCTGGGCGGCGGCCCAGTAGACGAGCAGGCGGGAGGCCTGCACCTTGATGGCCATCTCGGCGAGCTTGAGCTGGACGGCCTGGAAGTCGTGGATCGGCTTGCCGAACGCCTCGCGCTGGGCGGCGTAGCCGAGCGCCTCGTCGTAGGAGGCCTGCGCGATGCCCAGGGAGCGCGCGGCGACGTTGATGCGGCCGACCTCCAGACCGCCGAGGACCTGCTGCATGCCGCGGCCCTCGACGCCGCCGAGGAGGTTCTCCTTGGGCACGCGGACGTTCTCGAGGGTGATCTCGCACGACTCGGTGCCCTTGTAGCCGAGCTTGGGCAGGTCGCGGGAGACGGTGAAGCCGGGTGTGTCGGCGTCGATGAGCAGCACCGACATGCCCTTGTGCGCGGGGCTGGCCGTCGGGTCGGTCTTGACGAGGACGGGCAGCGGGTCGGCGTGGCGGGCGTTGGTGATCCACGTCTTGCTGCCGTTGACGACGTAGTGGTCGCCCTCCAGCCGCGCGGTGGTCGCGATGCCCTGCAGGTCGGTGCCCGCGCCCGGCTCGGTGAGGCCGATGCCGGTGCGGCGGCGCCCGGCCGCCAGGTCCGGCAGCAGCCGCGCCTTCTGCTCCTCGGTGCCGTGCTTGTTGATCATCCAGCAGGCCAGGGAGTGGCTGCCGAGGATGCCGGCGATGCCCATCCAGCCCTTGGAGATCTCCTCGAAGACCAGGGCGAACGACACCATGTCGACGCCGAGGCCGCCGTACTCCTCGGGGACGGTCAGGCCGAACAGCCCCAGTTCCTTCATGCCCTCGACGATCTCGGTGGGGTAGCGGCCGGAGGCCTCCCACTCCTGGGCGACGGGGCGGATCTCCTTGTTGACGAAGTCCCGCAGCGTGTCGCGGAACATCTTCTGCTCTTCGGAGAGGGAGAAATCCATGATCAGTCCTGATTCGCGAGGGTGAACACCGGCAGGTTGCGGCCGTCGGGCAGGGCGCGCCAGGCGACCTCCACGGGCGCGTCGCACCGCCAGGAGCCGGGCTCGGCGTCCACGAGGTTGGTCAGCAGCAGCGGCCCTTCGGCGAGCCGGACGCGGGCCACCACGTAGGGCGCCTCGACGCCGGGCCGGGGCGCGCGGTGCACCACGGTGAAGGAGTCGACGGTGCCGCGGCCCGAGACGTCCGTGAAGTCCAGGTCGGTGCCGCCGCAGCCGGTGCACAGGGCCCGCGGGTAGTGCTGGAGGCGTCCGCACCCCCGGCACTTCTGGACGGTCAGCCGCCGCTCGCGGGTGGCCTCCCACCAGGGCCCCGTGACCTCGTCGACGGGGATGTCGGGTTCGTTCATCGGTCGGCCCCCAGAAGAACGGTGGCGTGGGTGGAGAAGATGCCGCCCGTGCCGTGCGCCAGCGCGATCTCCGCACCGGGGACCTGCCGGGCGCCGCACTCGCCGCGCAGCTGCCGGACGGCCTCGACGAGCAGCAGCAGCCCGAACATGCCGGGGTGGTTGTAGGACAGCCCGCCGCCGGAGGTGTTCAGCGGGAGGTCGCCGCCGGGCCGGATCCGCCCGCTGGAGACCAGCTCGCCCGCCTCGCCGGGCTTGCAGAAGCCCAGCCCCTCCAGGGTGAGGAGCACGGTGATGGTGAACGAGTCGTACAGCTGCAGCACGTCCACGTCGGCCGGGGTGAGCCCCGCCATCCGGAACGCCTTCTCCCCCGAGGCGAACGAGCCGGGGCGCAGCAGGTTGTCGACGGCCGTCATCGAGGCGTTGGTCGTCGACTCGCCGTAGCCCAGCACGACCACGGGCGGCTTCGGCAGGTCGCGGGCGCGCTCCAGGGACGTCAGCACGATCGCGCCTCCGCCGTCGGTGACGAGGCAGCAGTCGGCGACCGTCAGCGGGGAGGAGACCGGCTTGGCGGCCAGCACCTCCTCGACGGTCAGCGGCCCCGCCTCGTGGCGGAACGCCTTGGGGTTGAGCAGCGCCCACTCCCGCGCGGCCACCGCCACCTCGGCCAGCCATTCCCGTCCGCCCCCGTAGGAGTGCAGGTACCGCTGCGCGGCCATGGCGTAGTACGACAGCGGGAACAGCGGCGCGTACGGGTCCTCGAACTGCGCCTGCGGAATGTGCGACTCCTGCACTCCGCCCAGGGAGCGCGACCTGGCCGAGCGCTGGTTGGAGCCGTAGGAGATGACGACGGTCGAGCACTGCCCGGCCTCGATGGCCTGCGCGGCGCGCGCCACGTACATCTCGAACGCCGATCCCCCGGCGAACGTGGAGTCCGACCACGCCGGCTCCAGCCCGAGGTACTCCGCCAGCTGCGGTGTCGAGAACCGGGAGACGCCCGCGGTGGCCAGTCCGTCCACGTCCGACAGCGACAGGCCCGCGTCGGCCAGCGCCCGGGTTATTCCCTGCGCCTGCAGGGTGAGGATGGACTTGCCGGTCACTCCGAGGTCGGATTCGGCGGCCCCGACGATCGCGACGGTCATGAGGGGAACACCGCCGTCGGCACGACTTCGATGAGGAACTCCGGCCGCAGCAGCGCCGAGCACACCACGGACGTCAGCGCCGGGGTGTCGCCGAAGTACTTGCGGCGGATCTCGGCGATCTCGTCGTAGCGCGCGACGGCGTCGGGGGTGATGTACTCCACCAGCCGCGGCACGCAGCCGTACGGCAGGTCCTCCCCCAGCCCGGCCTCGCGCAGCACCGCCGCGATCGCGGCGTAGGTGTACTCCGCCTGCGCCGCGAGGTCGCCTTCGAAGATGGCCTTCTGCGTGGCGGGCTCCAGCGCGCCGAACCCCGACATGAACAGGGTGCGCCCGGTGGCCAGGCCCGGCTTGTACGTCAGCGTCCGGTAGCGCTGCCAGCCCGGGTTGACCGCGCGGAACGGCGCCGCCGAGGCGATCGCGTCCAGCGAGACCATCGCGCCCGGCACGACCGCCTGGTCGATGACGATCCCCGCCGCGCCCGGGTGGACCGGCTTGCCGTCGGTGCCCGTCCCGCCGAGCAGCTCCTTGCGGGGGCGGCCGCAGCGCGGGTACTGCGAACGGGTGGCCTGCGCGGTGTAGTCGGTCGTCTGCACCAGCGCGTCCAGGCCGAGCCCGGCGGCCTTCAGCAGCTCGCCGGCCCGCTCCAGGCAGTAGCGGTACTGCTCGCGGAAGTCGTCGGCGAACACGATGGAGGCGCCGTCGTGCGGGTGGATGCTCGGCAGGTAGACGATGTCGTCGGCGACGCGCAGCGTCCCCCGGTGGAAGCCCTCGTCCGGGTGCGCCTGCACCAGCTGCCCGCCGCCGGGGAAGGCCGTCAGCTCGACCGAAAGCTCCGCGCCCTCCTGCGGCAGCCCCTCCACGCCGACGGTGGCGACCGGCGCCTGGTGGCCGCCCAACGCCGCCGTGCGGGCGTTCTCGACCCGCTCGTAGGAGTCCAGCGCCGCGTTGGTCGCGTATTCCACCACGTGCACCACGTCGGCCGGGCCGAGACCCGCCTCGGCCAGCGCCGCGAACGCTCCGGCGTAGGCGTCCTCGACGGTGCCCGCCACCGACGACAGGCGTGTCGTTTCAGAGCTCATGGTTCTCCAATGCACGGATGAGGCCGGCCAGGGACGGCGCGTCGGCCAGGCCGAGAACAGGGTCGATGATCTTTTCGCCGCCGGGGCCGAGGTTTCCCAGGGCCTTGGCGGTGACGAGCCGGTCGATGCCGGGGTCGTCGGGACCGCCGCCGCTGCGCGCGACCTCGGCGGCCGCGGTCCGGCCCCCGGCGGTCCGGACGCGGATGCGGCCGGGCTGGTCGGCGGCGACGCCGCCGAAGTCCACGACCTCGGTGCGCACCCGCGCGGCCAGGGCCGTCACCTCGGGGCGGTCGATCCGGTCGTAGGTCGCGACGGTCACCGAGCCGTCGACCAGCATCGCCGCGACGCTCCACGGCAGGCTGAACTTGGCGTCGTAGGCCGAGCGCGGCGTCTCCTTGCCGGGCGCGCACACGATCGACGCGGCGTCGGGGTGGGCTTCGACGACCACCTCGTCGAGGTCGCGGAGGTGGTCGACCAGCTCGGCGCGCACCTCGTGAGCCGCGTCGAGCTGGGCGTGCATCAGCTGGCAGGCCGGGTACGGCTTGACGGTGATGCGTGTCGCCTCCCACCGGTCGCCGAGGCCGTCCAGGATCGCCGACCTGTCGGCGTCGCGGCGGGCCAGCGCCCGGTAGAGGCCGTATTCGCCCTCGAACACCGTCGAGGGTCCGGTGGCTCCCGCCGCCGCGAGGGCGGCGGCGACGAGCCCGTCGGAGGCGGCGAAGCCGGGGTGGAGCTGCTTGGTGGAGCTGCCGGTGTTGAGGAACTCCAGCAGCCCGGACGCGCGGCTGCCCGCGATGCCCAGCGCGTTGACGGTCTCGGCCGCCGAGAGGCCGCGCAGCCGGGCGGCGGTGAGCGCCGACGCGAAGACCCCGCAGGCCGCGGTGGCGTGCAGCCCCACGGCGTGGAAGCCGTGGGGGGCCGCCGCCCCGAGCCGGCAGATCGTCTCCAGGCCGATCGCCAGGGCGGTGAGCGCCTCCTCGCCGCTCACCGCGCCGCCTTCGGCGAGCAGCACCGGCACGACGGGCGCCGAGGCGTGCACGAGCCCGCCGGCATGGGTGTCGTCGAAGTCCAGCGCGTGGATCAGCACCCCGTTGGCCAGCGCGGCCGCCGGGCGGGAGAGGCGTTCGGACTCCCCGATGACGAGCGCGTCACCGGGCCCCATCGCCCGGGCGGCGCGCACCGCGGCGACGGCGGCCCGCGCCTTGGCCCCCGCCACCGCGTTGCCCAGCGCGTCGAGCAGGTGGCGGGCCGCCGCCCGCCGCACGTCCTCGGGCACCTGATCCGGCCGGACGCCCAGCGCCCAGTCGGCCAGTTCCTCGGCGATGGTCGTCACGGCCGTGCTCCGAAGGCGCCCTCGTCGGCGAGCTCGGCGACGCGCTCGCCCGAGTAGCCCAGCAGCCCGCGGAGGATCTCCTCGGAGTGCTCGCCGCGCTGGGGCGCGCGCCGGTACTCGGGCCGCTCCGCGCCGACCCGGACCGGGGAGGCCAGGTTCTTGAGCGTGCCGTACCTGGGGTGCTCGGTCTCCACGATCAGATCGCGGGCGAGGGTGTGCTCCTCCTGGAGCGCCTGGGAGACGTCGTTGATGGGGCCGCAGGGGATGGACGCGGCGGTCATCGGCGCGAGCCACTCCTCGACGGTCCGGGTGGCGAGGGTGCGCTCCAGCTCCGGAAGCAAAGCGCCGGCGTTCTTCTGCCGGTCGGCGAAGGTGGCGTAGCGGGGGTCGGCGCCCAGGTCGGGACGGTCGATCACCTCGACGAGCCGCTGCCAGAACTTCTCCTTGGCGCAGCCGACGACGATCCAGCCGTCCTTGGCCTGGAACGCCTGGAAGGGCACCAGGGAGGGGTGCGCCGAGTGGCGGGTGCGCACCGGGGTGAAACCGGCGTTCATGTGCCAGGTGCCCGGGTAGGTGAGCATCGAGATCGCGGTGTCGTACAGGGAGACGTCGCAGTCCATGCCCACACCGTCGCGGCGGGCGGCGTGCAGGCCGGTCAGCAGCGAGACGACCGCGACGTAGCCGCCGCAGAAGTCCACCAGCGACAGGCCGGACTTGGTGGGCGGCCCCTCGGGCTCGCCGGTGAGGTCCATCCAGCCGGCGAGGCCCTGCAGGATGTAGTCGTAGCCGGGCTGCTTCGCGCGCGGGCCCGTCATGCCGAAGCCGGTGAGCGAGCAGCAGACGATCCGCGGGTTGAGGTGCTTGAGGTCGTCGTAGGTGATCTTCAGCTTGGCCGGGACGTCCCCGCGCAGGTTGGAGTAGACCGCGTCCGCGTCGCGCACCAGGTCCTCGAAGACCGCGCGGCCCGCCGGGGTGGACATGTCCAGCGAGATCGACTTCTTGTTGCGGTTGAAGGTCTCGTAGAACAGCGAGTCCTCGTCCTCGGCGTACGGGGGCACGTAGCGTCCGACGTCGCCGCCGGTCCGGGGGTCCTCGATCTTGATGATCTCGGCGCCCATGTCGGCCAGGTGCAGCGATCCGAAGGGCCCGGCGCCGTACTGCTCCAGGGAGATGATGCGGACGTCCTGCAAGGGCTTCACGACAGCTCCCTGATCAGTTCGATGATGCGCGCCTGCGCGGCACGGATGTCGGCGGGACCGACTCCGTGGACGGGCGGGGTCAGCTTGATGGAGTCGGCGGTGCCCGCGTAGGCGGAGATCCGTTCGGCGACCTGGTCGAAGGTCCCCGTCAGGGTGAGGGTGTCGGCCATCCGGGCGGAGACGGCGCCCCCCAGGTGGTCGGCTCCCGTCCCGGCGCGGAAGGCCTCGATCACCTTCTCCTGGTCCTCGGCCAGGTCGTGGAAGGCGAAGAAGTCGGCGTAGGTGCGCACCGAGGCGTAGAAGCCCGCGGTCCCGGCGGAGCGGCGGCGCGCCGTCTCCAGGTCGGTGTCGACCGAGCAGCAGGCCGAGACGACGACGTCCAGGTCGGCGCGGTCCCGGCCGCTCCCGGCCAGGCCCTCCAGCAGCGGCGGCAGGGAGCGGTCGGCGAGCCAGGCCGGGGAGCACAGCTCGTGCGAGATCCAGCCCTGGCCGATCTCGCCGGCCAGCCGCGTCATCGCCGGGCCCATGCCCGCCACGTACACCGGGATCTCGCGGCGCGCCTGCGGGAAGGGGCGCTGGTAGCCGCGGATGCGCATCGGCTCGTGCTCGCCCTCCAGCGTCATCGGCGTGCCGTCGGCGGCGTGGGCGACGAAGTGCCGCACCGCCGCGACGGTCTCGCGCAGGTGCGCGACGGGCTTCCCCCAGCGGGCGTTGTGCCAGTCCTCGTTGAGCCGCTTGACGCCACTGCCCAGACCGAGCACGAACCGGCCGCCGGCCAGCTCGTCCAGGTCCAGCGCCTCCAGCGCGGTGGTCATCGGGCTGCGGGTGAAGGCCAGCGCGATGGCGGTGCCGATCCGGGCGGTGGAGGTGCCCTGGGCCAGCGCCGCGGCCGAGACCGTGGCGCTGCGGTGCAGCTCGGGCACCCACAGGGTGGTGGCGCCCGCCTCCTCCGCCGCCCGCCCGGCGGCCACCAGCTCCTCGAGGGTCTCCCCCCAGGGGCCGAAGGTGATGTTCAGGCCCCTCACGCCGGTTCCCCGGTGGGAGGGAGCTGCAGCTGCCCGGTCTTGGCCTCGGGGAAGTAGTTCTTGTCGTGCGTGGCGCCGCGCTTGTAGATCATGACCGAGCGGGTCCAGGAGACGATCTCCTCGCCGTCCTGGTTGAGGCCGCGGGTCCGCATGGTGATGATCCCGGCGTAGGGCCGCGACTTGGACTCGCGGGTCTCGGTGACGATCGACTCGGCGTAGAGGGTGTCGCCGACGAAGACCGGGTGGGTCAGCTTGATGTCGGTCCATCCCAGGTTGAGCAACGCGTTCTGGCTCATGTCCACCACCGAGAGGCCCAGCACCAGCGCGACGGTCAGCCCGGAGTTGACGATCAGCTTGCCGTAGGGCGCGCGGGCGGCGAAGTCGGCGTTGAAGTGGTTCTGGTTGGTGTTCAGCGTGAGGAGGGTGAACCAGGTGTTGTCCGTCTCGCTGATGGTCCGGCCGAAGGGGTGCTGGTAGACGTCCCCGACGGTGTAGTCCTCGAAATAACGCCCGATGCCGGCTTCGTGAACGGTCAAGGTACAGCCCTTCGCAAAAAGTCTGATATTAGCTACAGACTAAAGGTCTGATGTTTCAAAATCAAGCATGGCCCAGGCCCTCCGCGCGGCCGGATCCGGCCCGCGGGCGCCGGCCGGC